>DAOWNN010000028.1 GCA_030642585.1 Bacteroidota bacterium
ATAACCCTGCTAAAATATCTTAATAAGCCCTGAAGGGGCGTAATATCATAGCCATGGGCGCAGCCCATGGTTAAAAACAATCCATATAAAAAGGTCCGCAGCAGCAGGATTAAAAGAAACAGTTAGATTCACGGACCGCATATAACATGGTCTGACAGATGCTATCTAAAACGTTTATGCCGGTGAATTGTTATAAAAAAGCAATGCGTCCAGTTTCAATATCTTGCTACCCAGGCGTTTCTGTCGAAACGCAATCGACTCTGGAGAGTCGATCTACAGGCATTCGATTCAAAAAAACATTATCTGTTTCGCAACACTCTTTGACCGGAACGAGTCACCGTCGTCCCGATAAATCGGGACTATGGCGACTAAAAAGTGGAGGGAAATGTATGTGGATTTAATAGTGAACGGTTATTGGTCTGAGACTAAATATATTTCAGTTATATGAGCTATCAAATATTGCTAATTAATTGTTTATGAATGCTTTTTATTGTAATTTGTTTAAGAATTCGAGTATCTCCAACTAATACATAATACATTCAAATGAAAAAATATATATTTATTTTAGCAAGTTTATTTTTCTTTATAAACTCAATAGCAACACCACCGGAAGTCTTAATCTATTTAATTACAAACTTTGGGAATAATAACCCATATCCACACTATCCTATACTTACTGATACTATTAATCCATGGGTAATTGATGAAAGTAACCCGGAATATATATACAGGATCAGTCACTCGGCAACCCAAACAGATACAGGTAAATTTATTATTAAGTAAACGCTTCCTGCCCGCCTCATAAGAATTGCGTTTACCCTAAAGATTTTAACCATTGAGTTTCAATAATCAGCCAATAGTACCATGCCCCGTACCAGTAATATAATTGTATTCAGAACCAAAAATGCTGTGAGGGATAAAATATACCAGGAAAGTGGCAACTCCTGCAAAGTATACCGACCATCTGTTTCGCCTGTCACCCCGGTTCATATACGCCGCAAATATCCAGAAGAGTAATTCAAAAACTACTTTATTATCCGTCCAGTCATGACCAAAAGGAATGCCAGACCAAAGCACTCCAAAGGCATAGTTCTGTACCATAGGCCCAAATATAAAGCCACCCAGGATAAATGAGATTATTGTGGCCCATATCATCCATTTAAATTTGCCATTGACAAGAGCCTCAAGAACGGTACGAATGGCAAAGATCATGGAAAGAAAAATTGTAAGAACATGGATAAGCAAGACCCCGCCCGGGACTTTTGCTTTGTAGCGAGCATATATGGGTTGATCTCCTGTAAGGGAAACAACTTCTTTGCCTGGAATAGAATAAAAAACAAAAAATTCATATTTCCCGGCCCGTTCATTTAAAAATGGCAGCTCAGCCCCAATTCCCTTTACAGAATCCACTTCCCAGCGCCGTTTAAATTCAAAACTGCCAGCTTCCATAGGCACAATTTTCCACTCATCAAGAGACTTATACCTCCTGTACTTTACAAATCCTGATACTTCCTCAGGAACAGGATCGCGGAACATGATCTTCAGGTCGGTTCCAATATTTTCACTTCTTAAGAATTTGAAATATATAGTTTCGTCTCCTACAGATATTTTCCCTTCAAGTGGGTAGGTGGGTCCTGTTTTGTCCTGGAACATGAGACATACAACGCTTATTATGATCGCAAGGATCCAGAGTAAGATGCTTCTTATCATTTTCTTTTTTGAGTTTTCATTTGAAAGATTCAGCAAAATTAATTTATTAATCGAATCAAAGATGATTTTAAACATTTTATCTTTATGCGCATTTCCATTTGTGGCAAGACCAATAATAAAAGGTGTGTTTTGCATTCAGGACAAGGAATACAATGATCTAATTGAACGAAGAAAAAAAGAAGTCCCCGAGTGGATCATTGCATCAATAAAGAAAGAGTGAACCTGAGAACTTTGTGAACCTTAGTGTCTTTGTGCCTTGGCCTGCCCCGTAAGGAAGAATGACTGTACCGGGGTGGCAAGAAAATGAAATTAAAGACAGCCACTAAGTCACGAAGACTCAAAGAAACACCAAGAAGAACAAGAAATATTTTTAGTAAATGAGTAAGTTTGAACCTATACCAGTAGAACTTAACCAAATTGGTAAGAAAATAGTAGATGCTGCATACACAGTCCATAAAAATCTGGACCCTGGATTACTTGAGAGAGTTTATGAAGTTTGCTTTTGTCATGAGCTTCAAAAAAGAGGATTACACTACCAAAGACAGTTGACCATACCAATAGTATATGATGGGATTGAATTTGAGGAAGGATTGCGATTAGATGTTTTGGTTGAAGGGAAGGTGATTTGTGAGTTAAAAGCACTGGAAACTGTAAATCCTGTTTGGGAAGCACAAATTTTAAGTCACCTGAAACTAACAAATAATTGACTGGGTTATTTATTAAATTTCAATGTAGTACTAATGAAAGAAGGTATAAGAAGATTTGTAATATGAACTTGGTGAATCTTTGTGCCTTGGAGCCTTGGTGGCAAGAAGAATAAAATATATACTAAAGAAAATAAAATGAATTTTTCCAGGCTGGTAACAGTAATTATTTCCTGGCTGTTTATCTCACTTATGATAAGTGCACAGGAAGCCCAAATTATAAGTATTGAGACTTGCTATAAAAGAGCAATCCATGCTTACCCGGTTTATAAAAACATGTCTTTGATTGCAGAAGAAGGAGAATTGAGAGCACAAAATCAGAAAAACGCATATCTTCCTTCCATGTATTTTCAGGCAGAAGCCAAATATCTGTCAGAAGTAATCAACCTGAATAGTGTTTTACCAATTCCAGGATTTGATATTCCCTCACCTCCCAATGAGCAATTTAATTTTTCTATCAACCTGAATCAATTGATTTATGACGGAGGTATGATTAAGAAAAGTGTTGAATTGGAACGTAACAAAAGCCTTATAAATGAACAATCACTTATTGTTGATCTATACCAGATTAGGGAACGTGTGAACACCATCTATTTTTCAATTTTATTCTTGCAGCAAAACGACAGCCTTTTTAAATTGAGCTTGCAGGAGTTGGATGAACGTCTGCAGTTTGCTGAGTCTGCAGTTAAAAATGGCATCTTGCTGCAATCTGATTTAGATATTATGATGGCTGAAATGATTGGACTTGAGCAAAATGTTCTTGAAAACGGTCATAATATATCTCAGGGCATCAAGGTTCTGGAAATTCTTATTGACTCAAGCCTTTCAATAAAAACTAAGCTGGAAAGACCAACTGTTTTACTGGATATTGAGGCTCCAATTTCCAGACCAGAACTTGCATTATTTCAGTTTCAGGGGAATAATCTGGATTTAAATAAGCAATTGATTTCTGCGACCAGAAGGCCCATGCTTAGCGGATTTGGGCAGCTTGGCTATGGGCAGCCCGGTTTGAACCCTGTAAATGATTCTTTCGATACCTATTATATACTTGGATTAAGGCTTACATGGAATATATGGGATTGGAATAAAGCAGGCAGGGAAAAGGAAATATTGCAATTGAACCAGCAAAAAATTATACATCTACGCGAAACCTTTGAATATAATCTTAGTCTGGAACTTCAAAAAGAAAAGGAAGAGATCCTGAAATTTGAGGAATTGATACAGAAAGATCATGAAATTATTTACTTACGAAAAAATATTCTCAATACATCTTCATCAAGGCTTGATAATGGAATTATTCAATCTACTGATTATGTGAGGGACTTTAATCAGTATCTGGCTGCTATGGTGAAGCTGAACATACATGAATTAATGTTGTTAAAATCAAAGTTTAATTATTTAACTGCCCAGGGAAATACAATGGGTGATCAATAAAATTTAATAGTATGAAATCAAAATTATTCTTCGTTTTAATGCTTCTGATTTTGCTGATTTCTTCTTGCAAACAGGATAATAGTACTTCTGATGCATATGGGAATTTTGAAACAAGTTCGGTTTCGATATCCCCTGATGTTTCGGGGAAATTGGTTTACCTGTATCTGGAAGAAGGTGAAGAATTGAAGGAAGGTCAGTTGGTTGCCATTGTAGATACCATACCTTATTATTTAAGTACTCAGGAGCTGGAAGCACAGAAATCAGCTGTTTTTAGCAAATTGAAAAATCTGGATGCTCAGGTTTCAACACTGATGGAGCAGAAGAGTTCGATCATGATTGAGGTAAACAGGGCAAATGAATTGCTCAAAGATGCTGCAGTCACCAGGCAAACCATGGATGATCTGGATGGTCGAATCAGGGTACTTGACAGCCAGATTAATGCAGTCGGGGTTCAGAAAGAATCAGTTTATTCAGAAATAAATGTGATTGATCAAAAAATAATTATGGTTCGTGATAAAATTGATCGATGCTATATGAAAAATCCTTTTCATGGAACCGTACTGGAAAAATATTCAGAACAGTATGAAATGGTAATTGCAGGAAAGCCTATTTATAAAATTGCGGACCTTACAACAATGGAACTTCGGGTTTATGTGGATGCATTGCAGCTTGCAACACTTAAATTGGGGGATGAGGTAATTGTATTTGTTGACGAAGACAAAAAGCTAAACAGACAGTTAAATGGAATCATTTGCTGGATTGCTTCTCAGGCTGAATTTACTCCCAAGATAATTCAAACCAAAGAGGAAAGAGTGAAATTGGTTTATGCAATAAAAATTAGAGTTAAGAATGATGGATTATTAAAAATTGGGATGCCAGGGGAGGTGGTTTTTTCTGGCAATCTGAATCCCGAATAGTTATGAGAATACAAGGGAAACATAAATGGTTTGTGAACATAAAAACACTCGAATTAGAATCTTAAGTTAGCCTTCGACAGGCTCAGGCTGACTGATATGCAGTCACATTGAGCTTGTCGAAATGTTGACGGAAAGGCTAAAACAAATGATCTGGATAGATAATATCAGCAAATCCTACGGAGAACGATTGGCCCTGGACTCGGTAAGCATTCAGGTGGATGAAAACGAAATATTTGGACTGATAGGTCCTGATGGTGCTGGTAAAACCAGCCTGTTCAGGATTCTATGTTCACTTATTGTGCCGGATTCAGGAAAGGCCAGGATAGGGAATCTGGATGTGGTTAAGGACTACCGTAAAATTCGCAAAATCATTGGCTATATGCCAGGGAGGTTTTCCTTGTACCAGGATTTGACTGTGGAAGAGAACCTTGAGTTTTTTGCAACAATTTTTGGCACTTCCATAAAAGAAAACTATGATTTGATAAGAGACATTTATATACATATAGAACCATTTAAAAATCGTAAAGCAGGGGAATTATCCGGTGGGATGAAACAAAAGCTTGCCCTTTCTTGTGCCTTAATACATAGGCCAGAAGTGCTAATTTTGGATGAACCAACAACTGGCGTTGATGCTGTTTCGAGGAAAGAATTCTGGGAAATGCTTTCCAGGATAAGAGAGGAAGGAATTACTATTATGGTTTCTACTCCATATATGGATGAAGCCCAACTATGTGACCGGGTTGCATTTTTACAAAATGGAAAATTATTGACAATCAATACCCCGGAAGGGATTATTCAGGCTTATCCAAAAGATATTCTTTCTATTCAATCTGACAATCTGTATGGTGTGCTTATGGATGTAAGAAATTATCCTCTGGTTCACTCCTCACTGCTATTCGGCCATGAGGTTCATTATACTGAAAAGGGGAAAAGTATTAACCAGTACCAACTTAAAGAATACCTGAAAAGAAAGGGCCATGCCAATGTGGAAATGAATCTGATGAAACCCGGTATTGAAGATTCATTTCTTGAGTTAATGAAGGAATAGGCCTTGTGTCAAGTCAAGTTTCCCTGTTTGGGTCCGTCATTCCGAACTCGTTTCGGAATCTATTGCCTGGCATAGAGATGCTGAAATAACCTGCCTGCCGGCAGGCAGGATAACTCCCTGCGGTCGTGAGATAGTTCAGCATGACGACAGGAAACATTAGGCTTGATTTGACAATAGTTTACGGCGTTTTTAGTTATGCGAATGTGTCATATGAATTATGTGGGCCAGGATCTTCGCACGAGATATAAAATGAAGAATTAATGCATGCAAAGCATATAGTAGTCAGAGGATTGACCAAGAAGTTTGGTGATTTTACCGCTATTGATCAGCTTAATTTTGATGTGTTCAGTGGAGAGATATTTGGATTTTTAGGAGCTAATGGGGCGGGCAAAACAACAGCAATAAAAATTTTATGTGGCCTGTCATATCCGAGTTCCGGAGAAGTAAATGTTGCAGGCTTTGATGTGTACACACAAACAGAGCAATTGAAAATGAATATTGGATATATGAGTCAGAAATTCAGTCTTTATGAAGACATGACCATTTATGAAAACATCAGGTTTTATGGTGGTATATATGGACTTGGGAGAAAGGAATTGCATGCTAAGAGCGAGCAATTAATTCGCAAGTTTGGCCTGGTAAATGAGAGGAACAGTTTGATCGCTGATATTCCCCAGGGATGGAAACAGAAAATTGCTTTTTCGATAGCTATACTTCATGATCCTAAAATAATTTTCCTGGATGAACCCACAGGAGGAGTAGATCCGATAACAAGAAGACAATTTTGGGAATTGATCTACGAGGTATCGGGAAATGGAATAACTGTATTTGTTACCACTCACTATATGGATGAAGCTGAATATTGCCATAGGGTTAGTATAATGGATGAGGGGAAAATTGTTGCAATAGATACACCCAATAACTTAAAGAGTTCTTTTGGGGCAGCAAATATGGATGAGGTTTTTGTGAAAATAGCAAGAGGAGCTGAAAAATGAATAATGAAAAATGAAAAATGGAAGAATGGAATATTGGAAAGATGGAATAATGGAATGTGAATCTGAAAATAGAATCTGCAAAGCATGAAAAGTTTTTATGGGTTCATAAGAAAAGAATTTCTGCATATCTTCCGCGATCCGCGTACTTTGTTAATCTTATTTGGTATGCCCATCGCCCAGATTATGATTTTTGGCTACGTGGTTACCAATGAGATAAGAGATATACCCATTGCAATTTTAGATCAATCAAAAGATCAGGCTACACGAGAGATAGGTAATAAGTTAATATCCTCGGGATATTTTAATTTAGTTATGAACCTGACTTCCCTGGATGAAGTAGAGCCTGCAATGAAAAGAGGAAATGTAAAAGAAGTTATTGTTTTTGAACCGGACTTCAGAAAAAAACTGGAAAGCGGAATTCCCGGATCAGTTCAGATTATTGCCGATGCATCCGATCCGAATACCGCCAACTTGATTGTGAATTACACCTTTGGTATAATGCAGGATTATATGAAACAATACCAACAGGGCAAGCCCAATATAATTACCCCTGAAGTGAGAATGATTTATAATGAAGGTCTGAAAGGAGTATATATGTTTGTCCCGGGAACCATGGCCCTTATTCTTATGCTTATATCCGCTATGATGACTTCAATTTCCATAAGCAGAGAAAAGGAATTGGGAACCATGGAGGTGCTAATGGTATCACCCATTAAACCCTTCCAGATTGTAGTGGGGAAAGTAGTACCCTACATTGTATTGAGTTTTATCAATGCAGTTGTGATTATTTTGCTGGGCTTTTTTGTTTTCGGATTACCGGTAAAAGGAAGCTTAATTCTATTGCTACTGGAAAGTTTGCTTTTTATTTCTTTAGCTCTTTCTCTTGGTATACTGATCTCTACAGTTAGCAACAGCCAGATGGTGGCTATGTTTATTAGTCTCCTTGGTTTAATGCTGCCAACAATTTTACTTTCAGGATTTATTTATCCGATTGAAAATATGCCGCTTGTTTTACAGTTGATAAGTAATTTGATGCCCCCGAAATGGTTTATAATCGTGATTAAAAATATAATGATAAAGGGAGAAGGATGGCAGTATATATGGAAAGAAACACTGATCATGATAGGCATGACAGCATTTTTCCTGTTAGTTGCAATACGCAAGTTTAAAATTAGACTTGAATGAGAACCATTTTTTATATTATTCAGAAGGAGTTTATTCAGGTTATTCGCAACAGGGTTATGTTGCCAATGATGATAATAATGCCTATTTTCCAGATGCTGGTTCTCCTGTATGCTGCAACTCTGGAAATGAAACATATTGAGTTGTTTGTAGTGGATAATGACCATACCGAGGCCTCAAGGACACTGGTGAGTAAGTTTGAGGGTTCTTCTTTTTATATGCTTTCTGGATATTCTGCTTCAATAAAGGAGGCAGAAAAGCAAATGAAAAATGATAAAACCGACATCATCTTAAATATTTCGAAGGGTTTTGGCGAGTCATTAAGCAGGGGAGAGGGAACCGACATTCAACTTTTAATTAATGCAATAAATGGTACTAAAGCCGGACTTATTAATGCTTATTCTTTAAATGTCATATCACAGTTTGTGGGTGAATATGCTAAAAACAAAGGAACAATTGTTGAACAGTCTTCATCCGCAGGTTTAGATATTAGATACAGGTACTGGTTTAATCCTGAATTAAATTTCAAACATTTTATGTTGCCCGGATTATTAGTGATTCTGGTTACTGTGATGGGAATGGCTTTATCTGCTATTAGTTTTGTAAAGGAAAAGGAGCTTGGAACCATTGAGCAAATCAATGTTACTCCTATACGTAAATATCAATTTCTGGCAGGAAAACTACTTCCATTCTGGATTATAGCCTTGTTTGAGTTAGCTTTTGGATTAACTATCGGCAGGATATTTTTCGATATTCCCATCCGTGGAAGTTTATTCCTCTTGTTTGGATTTTCTTCAGTTTATCTTCTTACGGTAATGGGAATAGGTTTATTCTTTTCAACAATAACCCGGACCCAGCAACAGATCATGCTGCTGTTTTTCTTTTTCAATATTGTTTTTATTCTTATGAGCGGTATTTTTACACCAGTAGAAAGTATGCCTCAATGGGCTCAAACTGCTAATATTTTAAATCCCCTTGCATATTTCATGCGCGTAATCAGGATGATCATGCTAAAGGGATCAGGATTACAGGACATTCTTAAGGAGCTGATTAGCCTTTCTGTCTATGCAATACTTATATTAAGTCTTGCAGTTTGGAGATACCGGAAAACAAGCTGAATATATAAATGTCTAATGCCTAATGCCAAATGTCAAAGAATCTATACTTATTATTCGGCTCCTTCGCATTTAAATGTTCTGCCATTTACCCTTTGCCTCAACTATTCAACCCTTCAACTGCTCAACTTTTCAACCCCATTCTAAGCTTTCAGCATCTTTAGCCTTCTCCTTAGCCTTTATCTTATATTAAAAGTTTTTTTATAGCTTTATAGAAACAATTTAAATCCAAATAAAATGAGCTTTAATCCGGCACTTGAATTACAAAAGATAATGAATTTGAGCCCCTTCGATGGAGTTAATCCTGTAATTTCTGATTCTGCAACTTTTGTTTTTTCTAAATCTGATGTAATGACTGATACATTTGAGGGTAAAACAGAAGGTTGCTTTTTATACAGCAGGCATTGGAATCCCACCAATATGCTGCTTGCAAATGCTTTAGCGGCAATGGAGGGTGCAGAATCAGGTTGGGTTACCGGATCTGGGATGTCTGCTATTACATCCACTATACTTCAGATTTGTAATACCGGAGATCATATTATATCGGCAAATACCACATACGGGGGTACATATGCTTTTTTTAGCAATTATTTGCCGGCAAAATTTAACATCGAGGTGAGTTTTGTAAACATTACTGACCTGGAGGCTGTAAAAAAGGAAATAAGGCCAAATACTAAGATTATTTTTACAGAAAGCATGACCAATCCTTTATTACAGATTTCAGATCTTCCTTCACTGTCAGAAATTGCGAAAAAAAATAATCTGAAACTGGTGGTGGATAATACATTTACCCCGATGATGGTATCACCACTGAAACTCGGGGCAGATGTGGTGGTTTATAGTTTGACAAAATATATAAACGGGAAAAATGATTGTGTGGCAGGTGCAATTTGTGGTTCAGAAGAATTTGTCAATTCCCTGATTGATGTGAATAATGGCACAGCAATGCTCCTGGGCCCTGTTTTAGATCCTCCAAGGGCGGCATCTATATTGAAAAATCTTCATACTTTGCATATTAGAATGCAGAAGCACAGTTTCAATGCCGCATTTATTGCTCAAAAATTCAAGGATTCAGGAATAAATATTAACTACCCTGGTCTACAAGATCATCCCGGACATAAACTCCTAGGTGAAATCATGAATCCCGATTATGGCTTTGGAGGTATGATTGCTATTGATCTTGAAACTACGGATAAGGCAAGTGATTTAATGACTTGTATGCAGGAAAAGGGCGTTGGTTACCTGGCAGTTAGCCTGGGCTATTTTAAAACTCTTTTTAGCAATTCAGGTACCAGTACATCATCAGAAGTTCCTATTGAAGAACAGAAAAAGATGGGTTTATCAGAAGGCCTGGTCAGGTTTTCAGTTGGTCTGGATATGGATATTGAATTGACCTGGAAAAATATTGAAGCATGCCTTAAGAAATTGAAAATGATATAAGGCAATGGAAAGCACAGGGCATAGGGCATAGAGCGAAGATTGTTTGTCTATCCTTTAATAGTGTTGACAGGTTTTGCGCCTGGGTTTCAATCCTGTAAGGGCGATAGATATTCACAAAACCTTTCGGCTCATCAACCCATCAACTGTTCAACTCATCAACTATTCAACTTATAAACCACCAACCATTCTCCCCCTTATTCTTGCAAGGGGGAGTACCCGAGTTTGCGAGGGGGAGGGGGTTCTTATTGGCATTGGCTAATACCTTCACATTTCAACTCTCGACTTATCAACTTCATTCCAGGTATGTATTAATAAGTTCTTTTATCTTTCTGCTATCCCATTTGGCAGCACCTTTCTTTTTTAAAATAATATTCCCGGAAGGAGAAATTAAGTATGATGTAGGAATGGATTGTGACTTAAATATTTCTGGTTCCGAAACAGATTGGGAAAAAACAGGAAAAGTATACTCATTCTTTTTTACAAATTCATGAATAACTTCTGGCGACTCCCTGCTCACAATGATGAATTTTACTTTGTCTCCATATTCTTCGTAAAGGCTTTGAATACTTGGCATTTCAGCTACGCATGGAGGGCACCAGGTAGCCCAGAAATTTAAGAAAATTAACTCTCCTTTAAGCTGCTCCAGGTATATATTTTCACCTTCACTGGATTGTACGTACCACTTATAATCAGATTTTTCAAGTTTAGAATTGTCAGGAGCACTGATTTTAAGAGGAGCAATTAGAGTGGCTTTTTTTACAAAAGCTACAAGAGGCATGCGGGTCGTGGGAATCAGGAGCAAAATTATAAACACATAGAATAGCAGGTCTGAGAAAATGTGAAACCAGCTTTTATTCTTATATCGATCTTTTATCTTCTGGATAATTCTGTTCATTTTAATTATTTTATTCTAGTGTAAATGCCTGCTCTGTGTTTGAATGATTTGCTGTTTATAGCTCTCTGTGTGGCCAGGATTCCGTCTAAATGATCACACTCGTGTTGTAGCAATTCTGACATGTCATCTTCAATATCCCAGCTTTGAGAATGCCCCTTTATGTCTGTGAATTTTATTGCACATCTTTTATGTCTTTTTACCTTAACAAACAATTCAGGAAAGCTCAGGCAATCGTCCCAAACTTCAATTGTTTCAGAGCTTTTGTTTTCAAGTACCGGATTTATTAAAACCTGGGGTTTTTCAATATTCAAATAAATGAGTCGCTTGTGAATCCCAATTTGAGGTGCAGCAATTGCTCTTCCTGCTCCATATTTTTTACGAAATGCCATTAAGATTTCATGAAGTTTCTTAACTAAAGGCTTCAGTCCTTTTAGTTCAGACAATTCAAGCCTTTCTGATTGTTCATACAACAAAGGATCTCCTAATAAAAGCAGTTTATCGAGACTCACAATTATTGATTTTGTTAAAGTGGCTGCAAAGATAATTGTTTTTGGAAATATTTTACTCGTCAGACCACTAAAGGAAGTGGTCAGACGAGTATGAATAAAAAATATGCCTGAGCTTTTATTGGATGTAATGTCTGTAGAGTTACTTTTAAGTCTTCTAAAACAAGTATCCTTAATATCATTCAGTACTGCGAGGTGTTTTCAAACATAGAATATTATTACTTTTTAAAGGTCTCTAAAAGGAACTAATTATTTATAATTGCGTAAGCTTATACTTTGAACATTAATGCAAAATTATTACTTTATGAAATCAGGGCTAAGAATATTTGTCATTTATTTATTTTTTGGTTTATTCATTCAATGTGAAAAGGACCCAGATCCAATCCCAAAAGTTACTATTCCAGATAACAACTTTTTAAATGCATTAATAGAATTGGGTGTTGATACAAATGGAGATCGTATTATTAGTCCGGATGAGGCTGAGGTGGTAATATCTTTGGATATAACGCAAAATATTATTGCAGATCTGACCGGTATTGAAGCATTTGTTAATTTGGAGATTCTGGATTGCACCTCCAATCGTTTAACCAGCCTTGATGTATCAAAGAATACAGCTTTAGAGCAATTATGGTGTTTTAGTAACCAATTAAGTACCCTGAATCTTTCAAATAATAATTCCTTAAT
>DAOWNN010000316.1 GCA_030642585.1 Bacteroidota bacterium
GTAATTATCTGGTTACTGGTAGTCATTGCAGGTCTTAATACAGGATCAACTCCATCCAGTTTAATCACTACTTCAAAAACTTTGGCGTCTGTATTGGGCAGCTGTTCTCCAATGTTGGCCACTTCCAGTATTTCTCCCAGGAATTCTTTGTCAGGGAAAGCATCAACTCCAATTTTTACTCGTTGACCCTTTTCAATTTTACTGATATCAATTTCGTTAACATAGGTTTTGGAAATTAAAGATGAAAGGTCTGGCAGTGTTGCTACTGTAAGATCCCATGCACTTATCATGGATCCAACCTTTCTTTTTTGCCCGCTCCATTCTTTTTGATAAATTACCATACCCGGTGCTGGTGCCAGAATAGTGAATTGGGAAATCAGGTCAACCATATCCTCATAATCTCTTTGTTCACGAGCAAGATCAAGTTTTGCTTCTCTAATATTTGCCCTGTATTGCTGAGCCTTTAAGCGATAGTTTAATTTAGCTTGTTGAAATGCTCTTCCTGCTTTATCCAAACTAATTTGAGCCTGGCGTATTACAGCCGGAGATTCATATACTGATTGTTCAAGAGTGATTTCTGCTTCTTCCATATTATATTCGAGGTTCACTAATTCATCTCTGAGATTCCTGAGATTTATAGTTGTATCCAATTGTACCCGCTCCAGAGTGTTACGCTTTTCTTCCATTTCATCTTCCAGGTCTTTTAGCCTGTTTGTTGCGTCAGACCGATCGAGGGTTGCAATATAATCACCCTCTTTTACGATGCTCCCTTCAGCAATAAGATCTGTAATTTTAATTTGGCTAAACCGGTGACTTCTTGAAGTTCTAAGTTTTGCCGGGGCACTTATCTGAACAGATTGCTCGGCCTGCAATTCACCCGTTACAACCACATTAATATCAAACTTTCCAAATTGTACTTCCGTTTCCAACTGTGCAAAATCCTCTTTACCGGTTGCCCGGTTAACAATTAGTAGTACAATAATTGCTGCAAGAACTACAGCAGCACTAATTAATATTATTTTTTTCATGTGTTTATTTTTTTTTAGTCTCAGCGTAATTACAAAGCCAGAGTTTATAATTCAAAAAGTTTGATAGGGGGATTTGTAAAAGTATTTCTATTTTCCAATGTTATCCGTTTTTTTAACACATTTTAACATTGTTTCAATTTGACATTCTATTTTATCAAAATATTCCCTGATGATATGATCTTTTACAATGTTTTTAACAAATCCATGACCTCCCGGACAAGGGTTTCAGATCTTGCTTCATTTCCTGACTCAGCTATGATCCTGAATACCGGTTCGGTATTGGATTTCCTGATATGGATCCATTCTTTTTCCATGTCAATTCGAATGCCATCAGCAAGGTCAATCTCTGAAGCAGGATGTTTTTTCTGCAATTGACGAACCAGCAAATTGATATCAAATTCATGATCCATAGTTAACTTGGTTTTGCATATATGATAATCCGGAAAGGAATTCCGTAATTGTGAAGTCTTCAATCCTGTTTTAGCCAGATGAGATAAAAACAATGCTGCTCCAACCAGAGCATCTCTTCCATAGTGTAGTTCGGGAAAAATAACTCCTCCATTTCCTTCTCCTCCCACCACAGCATTTCGCCTTTTCATTTCACTTACCACATTCACTTCACCCACTGGTGAAGCATAATAAGAAGCATTGTATTTTTCTGTCAGATCCTTCAATGCCCTTGTAGATGATAAATTAGAGACAGTATTCCCCGGTCTGTCTGAAAGCACATAATCTGCAACTGCCACCAGTGTATATTCTTCTCCGAAAAGGGTTCCGTCTTCATTCACAATCGCAAGCCGGTCAACATCGGGATCAACAACCAGACCAAGATCTGCACCCTTATCTATAACTTCCCGGCAAATTTCACTCAGATTTTTCGGAATGGGTTCAGGATCATGAGGAAAGATGCCATTCAAATTGCAATGAAGTTGGATAGTTTCATTCACTCCCAAAGCATTTAATAACTCAGGTAATATCACACCTCCAACTGAATTTACACAATCAACTACTATTTTAAAATGAGCCTTCCTGATTGCATTTGTGTCAACCAGAGGTAGCTCAAGAATCTGTTGTATGTGTTTCTTATGAAAGGGTTCAACCTGCCTTACTTTTCCCAGGCTATCAGCTCCCGAATATATTACAGCCTCAGAATCAGCAATATTCACTATTTCTTCACCATCTTTTGCCGAAAGAAATTCTCCATATTTATTAAGCAATTTAAGTGCGTTCCATTCACCAGGATTATGACTTGCAGTAATAATAATACCACCATCTGCTTTCTTATCAATCACCGCCATCTCCACTGTGGGAGTTGAAGCCAGTCCTATATCGTCTACATTTATCCCCATAGCTGATAATCCTGCGGCCACCAATGACGAAACCATTTCTCCCGAGACCCTTGCGTCACGTCCCAGAACAACATAAAAACTATCTTTTGCTGATTGGTTTTTTAGCCATGTGCCATAGGCTGAAGCATATTTTACAATATCAGGAGGGGTTAATCCTTTTCCGGGTGATCCTCCAATTGTTCCCCGAATACCAGATATCGATTTTATTAAGGTCATGTTAGCAGTTTTTTGAATTTAATAATTTTGTAAATTATTACCAAATTACAAAATTATTTAAATTTCATATGCTATTATATTTGTTCAGCCCCGCCCCTGACGATAAATGTCTGGGTCTTTGACCTAAAGGACGGGCTTATTGATTATCATCTGTTTAAGCA
>DAOWNN010000029.1 GCA_030642585.1 Bacteroidota bacterium
AACCCCAGCCTTAAGGCTGGGGTTAAGTAAAATACCTGTCTATTGGACTTTAGTCCATAATGTTTTATTATTACTCCGATTATTGATGTTTTTATACATTGTCGGGGTATTTCTATAATAATAACTAATCATATTTTGTTATTAAACAGGCAATTATACTATTACTAAATCTCCCCAGGTAAATAAAAATAAGGGGTTTCGCTATTCTATTGCAACCAGTTTCTGTACGCTTATTATTCCGTTTGATTCAAGATGTAAAAAATAATTGCCGGCAAATTCAATCACGATTGTATTTCATTGAATATTGCATCCTGGTAACTATAAGTCTTAACAGCCATGGAGCAATCCAGTTCACAAAGCTTAAGATCTTTCCAGGTATGGTCATAGTGATCCTTCGCTTTCTCTTTTTTACCATCCTCAAAACCGCTCTTGCTGCACTTTCCTGGCTTTGATGTCCTTTACTGACAACTGGTTGGTAAGTTCCATCATCCCTTAAAACAGTCTTGTCAGGTGGGGGGTCTACAAATCCCAGCCTGAGGATGCCAACATGCACCTTATGCTTGTGCATCTCCATCTTTAGTGACTCAGAGAATCCTCTGAGTCCCATCTTTGCAGCGCAGTATGGGGAGGCGTTTGGCAGCCCGTGAATGTCAGCTACACTGCTGATGAAAACTATACTTCCCCGGGTTTTGATTAACTCGGGTAATGCAATTTTAGTGCAATTTACTGCTGTTAACAGATTGGCATTGATGACCTCGGCAAACAATTCGGCACTTATCCTTTCGAATCTTCCCCTCATGGGAAGTCCGGCATTGTTAATGAGCCCATCAATTTTACCAAAGTGATTTACAGAGACATTAACAAGTTGCTTACATTCTTCAGGAATAGTGAGATCTGCGGAGATAGCCAGGGGAGAAAATCCCATTTGCTCAAACTCCAGCTTTACGGCTTCCAGTCTTTCCGAATTTCTTCCACTTAATACAACTGAAGCTCCTGCTTCAAGAAATACCTTTGCAATAACCTTACCAATCCCCCTGTTTGATCCGGTAACAATAAATGTTTTTCCAGTAATATCTCTCATGGAATTTGCATTTTTTATTCAAAGTTATAATTATTCCTCTTTTGAAGGAGCAAAACATAGGTGCTCTTAACTGGGGGCTTGTTGAGGGAAAGACAAATACTAAATATGCATGGAATGAACCAATTCCTAATGGCTCAGAACCGGAACTCTGGTTTCATGAAATTTTCCGTCAGGATGGCACTCCCTATAAGCAAAAGGAAGTTGATCTAATTAAAAAACTGACAGAAATTCCGTAAATCTAAATTTTTATTAGGACGTACAAAGAGCTTATAGATAAATTTGCAAATGTTATATTTACAGATACAAAAAGTCATTATTCCTATATTATGGTAAAGAAAGAGGTTGCAGTAGGTATAGATATCGGGGGAACAAATACGGTTTTTGGTTTTGTTGATATCAAAGGAAACATTCTTGGAAAGGGCAGAATAAGTACAACACATTATGATGAAATAGAAGTGTTTATAGCGGCATTATATGAAAAGATTGTTATTGCAAGCCAGAAGATTGGAAATGATATAGAGGTGATTGGATTTGGAATTGGTGCCCCGATGGGGAACATAAATAAAGGAACAATTGAACATGCTGCCGGGCTCCCCTGGAAAGGGATAGTCCCGCTTTCGGATGTTTTTAACAGACATACAAACCTTCCTGTAATCGTAACAAACGATGCTAATGCGGCAGCTGTCGGGGAGATGGTATATGGTGGCGCCAAAAAGATGAAAAACTTTGTTGTAATTACTCTTGGTACCGGTTTAGGTAGTGGCTTTGTTGTTGATGGAAAGCTTGTATATGGGAATGATGGATTTGCTGGTGAAATAGGACATACTGCTATAAGGCCGGGAACCTCTAACCGTGATTGCGGTTGTGGGAGAAAGGGATGCCTCGAAACATATGTTTCAGCAACAGGACTGAAAAGAACTCTTTTGAAGATTATGGCCGACAGTATAGAGCCAAGCGAGTTGAGAAAGTACAGTTTTGAAGAGCTTGATGCAGAAATAATTCATGAGGCAGCAAAAAGAGGAGATCATATTGCCAAAAAAGCATTTTTACATACGGGGATGATGCTTGGTTTTAAACTAGCTGATGTAGTGGCACATACCAATCCTGAGGCAATTTTTCTTTTTGGCGGACTTGCTCTTGCCAGGGATCTGATTTTTAAGCCGGCAAAAGAATATATGGAGAAATACCTTCTCAATATTTACAAGGGAAAAGTCAAACTTCTGCCATCGGAGTTAAGCACTCATAATGCGGCAGTCCTGGGAGCAAGTTCACTTGCATGGTCTTTAAAAGAATTATAATTGGTAAAATCTATATTTGAAGGTATACCCAATTTCGGTATTGTAATTGATTCTCATTTAGTACTTCTTCTCCCCTGAATCTTCCTCCCAAAAACAAAGCCTTACTATCATAACAATAGCAAGGCCTTGTCTTTTGTTGTTTGTAGCCTCGACAGGAATCGAACCTGTATCTATGGTTTAGGAAACCACTATTCTATCCGTTGAACTACGAGGCCATTAAAATGCAGGTGTTCGCGCCCAGCTAAAAGCGAGGAGACCCTCCTTATAAATGGGCAGGCAAAAATATTTAAAATACATGGTTTTACAAAACGAATAAAGGAAATATAAAATTCATTTCGGATGCAGGAAATTATAGATGAGAACAGATTGAATTAGTCTTTTAAAAGCTTTTTGAGGATTTCTTCCAATTCAAACATTCCCTTGTCTGTATCAATAAATATTTTATCGTTCTTTTCAACAAAACCATACATAGAGAAATAATTATTCAACAGGGTTTTATCTACCTTTTTTTTAAGCCTGATATTATAAAGGAAAGGGACTTCTTCAACACGCATATAAGCTTCATGTGAGAAAAGGAAATCTATCTGTGCCCATTCTTTATCAGAACTCACATCTATCAATACAATGTCAAGCTCCCCACCAACCAGATCATCCTCATCTTCTATATCCAAAGGACTGGCAAGAAGTACTCTTTCCTGCATTGTAGTGGAAAAGTAGATATTGCCATCCTCCTGCTTAAATATTTCGATAATTATATCACTGGCCGAAATTCCTTCATCTTTGTTTGCTTCTGAGCTAAACCATATATCTGAGATACAGGTATCATCCCAGCGGCTTCCTTTATAGACTTCTGAAATTTCCAGTTTTATTATATAGCCATAAAATTCATTATACCAATCATTATCGGAATTGGGATCCAGACGTTTCGTAATTTCTTCGCCAAATTCCTTTTTAAAAATTAAATCACCTGACTCCTTTAAAGAAGCCACTCTCTCTTCATTAAATGGCATTTCAAAAACCTGGGTTACCATTTCATCGTTTAGTTCGAGGAAAATAGAATCGGAATAAGGTAAGCAGTAAAAATTTGCTCCCTGTTCAGTAACATCTGCAGGTAATTGGTAAGCCAGATATAGGTTTAGTTTTAACGTTTTTGGACGGCTATTCTTATTGTAATGAGATTTTGTTTTCTGGTAGCCATTGTTAATATGAATCTTGCCAGGAAGAGTGTTTCCCTGCCCTATAAGTACGTATTCCCCAATACCATCTCCTTCTAAACCTTCTACCCAGGCGGTGGTCAAATCTTTATCAAACAGCCAGCAGGCACAATACTTCCCAGGCTCATTATTTTCAGCCTTAAGATCTTCAAGTTCAGAGCTTTCATCCCAAATGCCCATAGCATCATGCATAAACAATTTTTCCCACTCTACATCCTGTGCTTGTAAGAATACGGAAAAAGGAAAAAGGAAAAAGGAAAAAGTGAAAAGAAAGAAAGAAAAAAACTTAAGGGAATTTTTGGTGTGGGGTTTCATGGCGGTATTGGTTTGGTTGAAAGCACGAAAGCAATAGATTCCGGGTCTGTGCCCGGAATGAAACAGTGTTTTATTAGACTTAAGGCACAAAAATAGTGCCTGGTACTTAATAACAAGAATTCAGCAAAAACCTACGGTTTCCAATCACTGATAGTGATTCGCTCGCCATGGAGGGTCAATACCAATTTTTGTCTTTCTCTCCATTTGAGTTTCCTGATATACTCTTTTGGAATAACTATGGCATAACTTGTTCCCCCTGCAATCTTCGTGAGGCTTCTTATGTTATTGTCTTCAACCTTTCTACGTCCCATATTTCTACAAGTATTTAATTTTACTACGTAGTATACTACGTAGTAAATTTACTCAAATTTTCTCTCATTCCCTTGCTTAATTATTAATATCTTTGAATAAGTATTCTGAATGGGTAAACGAAAAAAAATCTTTTCAGGCTACTTTGGAATAATTTTCAAGAAATAAGATATATGAATTACCAATATTGGTTGTCAGAACAAAAAGGCAGTATACTGATCCTGAAGATTGATCGTCCGGATTGCCTCAATGCTTTAAACAGCAGCACTCTTCTGGAGTTGCAGTCCATTCTTAAAACAGTTCAGGATGATCATAGGGTAAAAGGGATTATCATAAGTGGGGCCGGAGATAAGGTATTTGTTTCCGGCGGTGATATAGATGAGATAAAAAATCTGAACCCCGGTTCTGCAAAAGTTTTATCATCGGCTGGAAATGATCTGATGCATTTTATTGAGCAGTTTCCAAAACCAATACTGGCGGCGATAAATGGGATTGCATATGGTGGAGGTTGCGAGCTGGCAATGGCCTGTCATTTACGTATTGCTTCTGAAAATGCCACATTTGCCCTGCCTGAAGCAAAATTGGGAATTGTAACAGGCATGGGGGGATTGCAAAGGATGTTGCAACTGGTTGGTAAAACCAAAACCTACCAGCTTGCATTGACTGGAGAGGCTATAGGTGCTGAAGAAGCAGCAAATATCGGACTTGTTAATTTTGTGCATAGTCATGATAAACTTATAAATAAGGGAATTGAGCTCCTGGAAAAGATTGTGGAACAATCTCCGGTTTCCATACGAGCAATTATTCGAAGTATTAATGCTTTTTACGGCAGGAATGATGGATTTCAGACAGAAATTGAGGAATTTGTAAAATGCTTTGAGCGGGATGATTTTAAAGAGGGAGTGAAGGCTTTTAAAGAAAAGCGCAAACCAAAATATCAATAGGCTATAAAAGGATAAACTACATGAAAAAACTTAGTTATTATATTTTCCTGGGGTTTATTTATTTTCTGAAAATCATACCTTTTTTCTTACTGTATCTTGTTGCTGACCTGATGTATTTCTTTATGTATTATATTCTAAGATACAGAAGAAAAGTAGTTTACAGGAATTTAGTAAACTCATTCCCCGGGAAAAGCAGTAGAGAAATCAATAAAATTGCAAGAGCATTTTACAGAAATCTTGGTGATATTCTGGTAGAGAGTGTGAAGGGTTATTCGATGAGTCAGGAAAGCTTCAATAAAAGATATAAAATTAAAAATTTCGAATTTGTTGCAAAGTATCTTAATAAGGGGAGGACAGTAATAGCTCTTGCAAGTCATTATGGAAACTGGGAATGGGGAATTGAGGCCGTGGCCCCGGTATTTCATAAGAAAGTAGTGGCCTTATATAAACCACTATCAAATAAATATATCGACAAGTACCTGGATGAGAAAAGAAGAAAGGGAGGAATGTATCTTGTTCCAACTACCGAAACGCGTGAGATATTTGAAGAGTCTGTCAATAATCCAACTCTTTTTATTATGGCTGCAGATCAAAACCCGGGAAAAGTAAGCAAAGCTATCTGGGTCCCTTTCCTGAATCGCGAGACAGCCTGTTTGCATGGACCTGAAAGTTACGCCCGAAGATACAATACCCCACTTGTATACTTTGATGTTCAGCGTGTAAGGAGAGGGTATTATATTTTAAATATTAGGGACTTATACGAAAACCCTTCGCAAACCCAAACAGGGTTTGTTACCGGATTGTACATGCAGACCCTGGAGAAAATTATTCAGGAAAAGCCTGAAAACTGGCTCTGGTCACATAAAAGATGGAAGCATAATAAAAAGAAAGACAATGAGTAGACAGAATCAATTAATAGAGCTCCTGGGCATTGAGATTCCAATAATCATGGCCCCCATGTTTCTGGTTTCTAATGTGAATATGGTGATAGAAGCAATGAAAAGCGGGATTGCAGGAGTTATTCCCAGTTTGAATTACCTGACTGGGAAAGAGCTTGAAAAAGCCCTTGAGGATTTGAATGACTTCAAATCTTCAAATGAAAACCACGGATCTTATGGCATTAACCTGATTGTGCAAAGCACAAATAAACGCATGGAAGAGGATCTTAAAATATGCGTGGAAAAAAGGGTCCCATTTTATATAACTTCCCTTGGAAATCCTGAAAAAGTATTGGAAGGTGCAAGAAGCTATGGGGCTAAAGTTTTCAGTGATGTTACCAATATCAAGCATGCACAACGTGTTTATGACCTGGGGGTGGATGGATTTATTGCAGTGGGTAGTGGTGCCGGAGGGCATGCAGGGCCTCACCCCAACCAGTTGCTTGTACCTGCATTACAAAAGCATTTTCCGGACAAACCGGTTATTGCTGCTGGGGGAATTGCAAGCGGAAAAGGTATTTTATCTATGCTAGCTCTTGGAGCTGTTGGAGTATCCCTGGGAACCCTCTTTATTGCCAGCAATGAAGCAGGAGTTAGTGATGAGTACAAAAAAGCAATAGTTGATTCAGAGATGAAAGATATAATTATGACTTCCAGATTGTCCGGGGCTCCGGTATCCATTATAAATACGCCGTTTTACAGGCAGTTGAAAGAACAGGATGAGAAAACAGGGCCCGTTTCAAAGGACAAGCTGACTAAATTAAAAAGACTGGAAGAGGGGATTTCTATGCTGGAGAAATCTATTCAGCCAGGAAACTACAACAATCTGTGGGTAGCTGGCCATACAGTTGAATTAATAGATGAGGTAAAGCCTGTTAAGGAGATTATACACAGGCTTAAAGAAGAGCTTATAAATGCAATAAATGATATCAGGAAGGGAGGGTTTTCAGTAGATTAAGAAAGTCAATAGGTCTAATAGTCAAAGCTCGCAAAGTAAAAAATGCATAGATATTTTATAACGGGCGACTCCTTTTTTGTGCACAATATGATCACTATTCTTTTTTGTTGACTCATTTACTCGTCTGACCACTTATGGTTATGATCCGGAGATAGTCTTATCTTTTTACTCGAGGAACTAATCTAGGGATATTCAGTAATAGTATGATTGCCTGTTTAACAGCAAAATATGATTAGTTATAACTATAGAAATACCCCGGCAATGTACAAAAACATCAATAATCGGAGTAATAATAAAACATTATGGACTAAAGTCCAACAGACAGGTATTTTACTTAACCCCAGCCTTCCTGCCGGCAGGCAGGAAGGCTGGGGTTAGTTAACAAGTAGTATAATAGGGCTTTAGCCCAACAATTAAATTGTTAAGGCAAAAAATAGTAAACACCCTTATTTGAATTTACCCATTGCAATATTTTTACTCTACTCCTGAAATTCCCTGATCAATAGTGGTCTGACAAGTATCTTCCCTCTCGTGGTTGCGACCTTTAGATAGATTTATCTTTAATTGAAAATTAATCTGACTTTACTAGCTTTAAATAACGGGAATATGCATCCACCTGCAATTTGCAAATAAGAAATTCACCTTCTGTTTCTGAGGGAATAAACACAAACTGGTGCTTTCCTGCAGGTTTATGTTCATTTGTAAGAACAAACAATTCACGTCCTGTTACATCATGTATACTTAGTTTTACTTTGGCTGCCCTGAAAAGCTCAAATTCAATTCTTGTTCCGGAGTTATAAGGATTAGGCCAGGCAGGGTTTAATGTAAATAATAAATGTTCTTCAAGGGTAGCTGATTTAATAAATACTGGTGTTCCTTCCTGGAAAATCGTCATCACCCCAAGGTGATCAGAGCAATAAGTATTTCCATTAAAGGCTGTATTCATAACAACATAAGAGGTATCTATTGCAAGGTGAGATTTGCTGGTTTGGAAAATGTAATCAATTCTTGATGTTGGGGCATTGGCGGGAACAGTATAACCCGGTTCTGAAGGATTGTTTTCACGAAAAGTGTCAAAATAAAAATCTGAACTTCCTGTTTCAGTCAGCTTCTTGATTTCTGTAGATCCAGGAGTAGCATTAAAATCCCCACATAAGATTGTTCCTTTGGTTTCATTATTTTGGTTTAAAGAGCTTATATAATCCATGATTTGTTGTACTTGCTGCTGCCTTACAGTTGAACTGTTATATGTAAGATGAGTGCTCAAAAAATTTATTTTCCCCAGGGGAGTGTCAATCAGGTTCCATACTACTTTTCTTGGAAAAACGCCTGTTGCAAGTTGGTAGTACCCGGTTTCCAGTACCGGTAGTTTAGTAATTATTCCAATATATTCATTGTATTGATTATCCCAGGAGTAATGTGTGAATTCCTGGTAGTAGTAGTATGGGACTCCAAAATATGAGCTCAGTGAATCTGCGATTACCTTACATTGGTTATCCATGCCACTACCATATCTCTCCTGGTTGATTTCCTGGAGGCCGATAATATCCGGAGCGAGAGCTATAAGCCGATTTATTATCTGAGGTAGGCGGGTTTCTGGATAAGTTCCTGGTTTCATCCCCTGCAGGTTGTAACTAACAACTTTTAACGAATCCTGGGCGTGTATCCCTACTGAAAAGAGCAGGAAAAACAAGAGGAGATGTGATCTATATATTTTGGCCATTAGCAAGTTTTTTCTCAACATTGACAGCTCCTTCAAACCACTGCCTGCCTGCAGGCAAGGCTGTCAGGTTTTAAAGGAAAAAGCCATCTTTCCGGACAATTAATACCCCCTCGTAAGTATCATTGGTGCTTAATACCTTTGGAATATATAAGGACTTAACTATCCTATCTGCAACCTGACTGGCCTTATCAACTTTTTCCTGGTTAATACTCGTTTTAACAGCATCAATTTGTTTTTGATCGAGCTTATCAGTCATTCCCCCATCAAACAGGCCAATCATATAATAAATACTCCTTATTCCACTGCTTCTGGCTTCTCCTGCATAGCTTGCTGCAAAACCATGAAGACCCTTTTTTGAAGCAACATATGCAGAAGACCCATTAAATTGTGCAATTTCTGCTACCGAGCCGGTATATAGTATAGCTCCTTCACCTGCTAATTGCTCTTTGAGGCATTTTGTAATTTCTACCGCAGAAAACTGGTTAACCTGGAGCACATTTGCCAATTCTTCCTGACTCACTTCACTGGCTCTGCTCAAGCTTCCTGTAATGGCAGCGGTATGAACCAGGTAATCAATATTGGGGTGGTTCTTCCGGATGTCAGAAATGAATTTAGTTACTTCTTTTTCATTGCTAAAATCAGCCTTATGCAAGTGAGTTTTCACCTTTCCTGCATTTAGCTTCTCCACTAGTTTTTTTGCTTTTAAATCGTTTGAGTTATAATGTAAAATAAGTTCACAACCTCTGTTTGCAAGTTCTTTCACAACTTCCTGACCAAGTGCCCCGGTAGATCCGGTTACCAGCGCAATACGTGAATGCAACTCATTTGATAAGCCCAATTGATAATTGTTTGTTTTTTCTTTTTCCTCTTTGGGAACCAGGTAGGTAAAAGCCCCATATTCACCACCCACACCTGCCACCGGACTTATTATTTTCATGCCCGGTAGTAGCTCTCCTGATTTTTTCAATAAGGAAAGTCCAAGAGGAACTCCAAGTCCAGAAACATTTCCATGGTTCTTCTGTACTTCCCTGTAGAGCTTTTCCCTGGGGAAGCCCAGCTGATCACATGCTGCCTCTAAGATCGCATTTCCTGTTTGATGAGGCAAGAGCATATCCACATCATCAACCTTCCAGTTTGTTTTTTTAAGTATTTCAGTGGCTGCCTGAATAATATCAATTGTGGCTCTCTCACGTACAACCCAGCTATCCATATACAAATTCCAGTCCTTGTCAACACCAACGTAATCAACCATTTTAAGATCCTGGTAATTCAATACCGATAAAACCCCTTCTTTCTTTTTGCTTTTTTTCCTGGATAATACCACAGCTGTGGCAGCATCCCCAAAGGTTACAAAGGGAATGAAATCTGTTAGCTTGGTCAGAAAGCTTGACATGGTTTCTGTGTGGGCCACTATGATATGTTCTACTTCAGGATTACATTTCATGAATTCTACTCCATGCTGCAGATTAACACAAAACCCGGAACATCCTGAAGTGAGGGTGAAGGTTGGTGTATAATCCGTAAATTTTGTAAAAAACCCTTTTATTGTAGAAGCGATGCCAGGGGCCTGTTCGTGTGGGGAAACTGTACTTATCATCCACAAGCCAATGTCTTTTGGATGCACATCTGCGTCTTTAAGTGCCTTATCTACTGCATCTACACCCAGGTCAAGTGCACTTTGAGTTGATATCTGATTTTTATTTGGAGGAAATGGAGCTACATGCCCCCTCGTGTGAAATCCCATTTTGTGTCCTGCAAAATATTCAAAAGGTGAAGTTCCAGGATTGTTATTTAAGAACTCTTTGTAATTCTTACTGTTACGTACTCTCTCTTCATTAAATCCTTTAAGATACCCATTGTGAAGCGCATCCTCAATATGTTTGTTATTTACAGAATATTTCCCGAGCGCATGGCCGGTTCCACTAAAAATAAAACTATCATTCATGTTGTTGTTCTTTGTTTTGAGATCATAGCGTTCCTATGGAACTCTCTTTCACATTGCTTATTGAAAGGGACTTACGTCCCTTGCTGTAAAATATCGTTCCTATGGAACTAAATTATCAATTTCTTCGAACCTTTTACAGATTGACCTTTATTTCAACAATCATATCACTACAATTCATCCTAAAAAACTGCCATAGGCAGGAAATCTTATTGTCTGGGTCGTAAGACCCGGATAAAGGGGATAAATTGGAAATGAGTTCCATAGGAACGAAATGTTATTTCTTGTTTTGTTAATACTTTGTATTGGATTGTGCCCTTGGATTGTATTCCAGGCAAAGCTGAATCCAGTATTCCAGGTCAGTATCCATATCTGTACCTTCCGGTTCTACAAAAACATATCCTTTCATAGGTCTTCCTGTGAAATTCATTTCCATACATCCCGGTTTTTTAAGTGCTTCATTGTAAATATCAGGATCAATCCTTGCCATTAGCTTTTCCTTTACCACTCCAATGCACATTTTCTTATCCATCATAAAGGTGAGGCCTCCCATCATTTTCTTTTCTTCGTAGCTTATATGGTTAGCATCTAAAATACCGCGAATTCGATCAGCCAGGAATTCATTATATGCCATAGGGTTCATCGAATTTTGCTTCTATTATTAGAGATAGTCTTATAAGTGTGAACATCTTATTATATTTTATGTCAAAAGCATGTCCTGAGCTTGCCGAAGGATCAAATGTCAAATGTGTCATGTAGATAAAAGAGGGCTCAACATTCGACATTATTTCTTCTTTTCACTCATCTCTCACTGCTCATCGCTTTCTTCCTTCATCCTTTCGCTCTGTCTCCCCGTCGCTCCTTCTTCTCCTACAGGCACAAAGATTCCATTTTTCCATTCCAATATTCAAAATTTTCATTTTTCATTTTTCATTCTTCATTTTCTGTACCCATCCCTTCTCACAATAAGCACTCCCTCTTCTGTATCTGAAGTCCCCATAATTTTTGGTCGCGTCAGGGAGTTCACTACTTTTTCTGCAGTTTCTTTTGGGCCTTCCAGTTTTTTCTGACCAATGGAAAGCATTACCTGCTTTATTTGTTCCGGGGATAATAGTCCGGACATTCCCCCATCCATTATTCCGATCATGTAATAAATACTTCTTATTCCATAGCTCAATGCTTCGGCAGCAAAACTTGCAGCAAAACCATGCAGGCCCTGTTTTGAGGATACATATGAAGAAGATCCTGCAAATTGAGCATCTTCAGCAACCGAACCCACATACAAAATGGCTCTTTTTACTTGCGTAAAGAGAGCTTTTGTAATAGCAACCGGAGCAAGTTGATTTACCTGGGCAACCATTTTTGCTTCTGCATGACTTACTTCACTGGCCCTGCTCATACTACCAGTGGCTGCAGAAGTATGAATCAGAAAATCAATGACTTTATATTTACCGGACACAAATTTTATAAAAGATTTTGCTTCTTCAGGATTTGAAAAATCTGATTTTATAAATTCAAATTCACTTTTTAATTCCTTAAGTTCTTCGGACAATTTCTTGGCTTTGGAGCTATTTGAATTGTATTGCAAAACTAATTTGCATCCTTTCTTTGCCAGGTTTATTGC
>DAOWNN010000204.1 GCA_030642585.1 Bacteroidota bacterium
ATATTGTGAAATAATTAACAGTTAAATACAATCTATTATACCACCATTGTGCGGTTTTTATTATGCAATTCGCCCATTGCGGTCAGGCATTGCTAAATTTTTATTAATCAATATTCTCTGACCGCCAACATGAGCGCCGCACTTAACCCTGGGTTGCACCCACCCAGACAATTTAACTAAAGCCATGATTATTAAGTTTATTGTAGTCTGTACCAAAACCAGATGCTCAAAAATGTGGGTTTACCCGGGGCTATAAATATTCAAGCCCTACGGGCTTATAGCTACCCTATTAAAAAATTCCGGTCTTTATTATAGCATATACACATTGCTTCTTGCAATCAACAATTTGGTCAGAAAGTTTACAGAAAATGTGCTGTGAAACAATTAACAGCCAATCATAATGTAATACAACCATCGCGACTTATTACGTGGTAGTTTATTTTATTTGTTCTAAACCTTCAATAGCTGAAGATCCTCCGGGTGTATGTAAAAGAGCTTTTTGAAATAAAATACGAGCTTCCCGAACACGATGAAGCTTATAATTTGTCCAGCCAAACATAATCAACCCGTCATAATCGAACGGAAATAAGTTCACAACCTTTTCAAAATATTTATAAGCCACAGTATATTCTTCACGTCCATAATAAATTAATCCAAGACGATGATTTGCCACAGAATTATTTGGGCAAATTTCAAGAATATCCTTGTATTGTTTAATAGTATGATTCCAGTTTCCGGCAGCAGATGAGGGATAAACATAACCAAACTTTGCCTCAATGGACATGGGCTTTAAAATAATTGCCTTATTATAGTAAGCCATGGATTCACTGAACAGGCCCAATTGATAACTCAACCATCCCAGCCTTAAATTTATTTCATATGAATTTTCATCGTAAACATTTTTTAAAACATCTACAGATTTTTGAGTTTCACCGGCAGCTTCCTGCAGGTAGCTTTCCTGAAAAGCATTGATTTGTTTGGTATAATCCTGGGCGAATATAGTTGTAGTAAACAAAATCAGGATAATAAACATACGAAAAAACTTACTTAAAATTTCCATGATAAACCTCCATAAATTGAGTAAATATAATAAGTCTTTGAATTCAGATCTGCCTGTAATGGATCATCAGAAACAAAACTACTGATAGAATTCATATAATTATAATTTAGAGAAAAAATAGTTCTGTCTTCATTAAAGGGAATCATTAAAGAAGCAGTAATAAGAAGATCAGAAGGATTGGGTCCATTAAACACCTGCCACCCTAATTGAGAAACTGTGTGGTGTAAATCACCTGAAGAACCCCCAAGCTCAAGCCAAACAGGATTAAAAACCCTGAAACCAGCCTTGTATTCAATATATGATCCCCCTTCATACAATTTGTTGTCAAAAATTTCTTGCTGCCAATAATATCCACCCCCAAGATATAGGTTTAAGTTTCCGAGAGGAAAAAATGTTATAGAAACACCCTCCTGAATATATTTGCCAAAATTAAGATATGAGAAAGAAGCAGACCCACCAATTGTTATATAGGGAAAATCTTTAGATAGAAACAAAGACCCGGTAAAATCATTGTATTTGTAAGCTGGCACATAAGAAGTTGAAAATCCAGACCCAGAGTAGTATTCAGGTATTTTCCCGGGAATATAATGGACAGAACCATATAAATTGAAATCCTTACCTAAATAAATACCACCCAACATAAATAAATGATGTTCATACAGTTTTTGAGAAGTAAAATAATATGCATTCATATTATCCTGATAATATGTAAATCGATTATCAATAAACATACCATATTGATAATATAAATTGAACCTCCTGGAGACCAAATGATTAAATCCGAAATGAAACTTCATAGAATTGTTTGTAAATACCTGGTATCCATCTATCGAAGGATCATCGATATTATTAATTAAATCTACACCAGTTGACAGACTTCCCTGGTAGTATTGCATTCCCATGCTGCCAATGCTGAATTTTGGCATTCGACCTGTAATATGTTTTTTTGTTTTGGAAGGAGGAAATTTTCTGGTTACGTCCAGAGCGGCTTTTTCTCTACCGGAAAAGAGGTTGGCAAAATACAAGTACTCAAGTAAATACGAATCCTTATCATTGAATTCTGCAGCCTTCTTAAAATGGATCAATGCCTGGTGATAATTTTTTCTTTCATAAAAGGCAATACCCATTCGCATTCTCAGGTAGAAATAATCATTTCCTTCATTTATAGCTTTCTTTCCCCAAAAGATAAGCTCTGACCAATTTTGCGCTTTATATAAATTAAATGTTTTTTTTTCAGGATTCCACACTTCATTTGGATCCTGACCATAGGTAAAACCGAAACAAATAAAAACAAATGCTAATACTAGAGTTAATTTGAACATATAGCATTTATTTGAGTTTCTCCTGTATCTATTTTTAGAGATCTAATGCCGGAACTATCTATTTGAAATTCAAATTTTGTTTCTTTAAAAAGATGTTTTCCAATAAATCGTTTAGCCGATGAATCAAGGCTTATCAAACCCGGAGATAAGTTGTTATCTATCCCGGAGTATTTGATTGAAAATTCTGCACGAAGAAACAGAAAAAACGGAGCAAAGAAATCCTGAAGGAATAAGATTTTTTTTCTAAAAATATGGTTTAGTGGATATTGGTCAAATAATTCAAGATCCTGGTAAAAACCGGTTTGAATTTTATAGGCTGCGAGGTAAAAATAATATAATAAAGAACTTTTGTCTCCCTTGAAGTAAGTGAAAAACAGCAAAGCACCATCTTCTTCAAAAAATGCCTGTGAGTTTGTTTTAAGACATTCAATATAAGTTTGATTATAGTCGTTGGTTTTAATTTCCCAGCGTGCCTTTGTTTGTTCAATGCCATTATCAATTTGCCAGGAAAACATTTTTCCGGGAATCAAATGAAATGCTTTTTGAAGAAGAGGGGTAACCGAAATATTAGAAATAACATCATTTAATTGTGGACGGGAAAAGGAAAATAAAACTTTCCCGGCCTTCCCTTTAAGAAGATAGTGACCAATTGGATAATCAATAGTTGGAGATCCAATAAATGGTGTAGCCTGAACTTGAAAATGTAAGTGTGGATATGGAGATCTTCCTGAATTTCCACACTTTCCAACAATTTGTCCTGCCACTACCTTATCTCCCTTTTTTACTGTAAATGATTCAGGAACAAGGTGTGATAGTTTTGTATATAAATGATCGGTGTGCCTGATGATAATAGTATTGCCCCAATTGTTCTTTGTATCAACTTCTCCGATTATATTGTCGGGAATATTATCAATCAGATCATCAACATAGCCATCGGCAGGAGCAACTACTGCCTTCCCGTAACAATAGTAATCTTCAAGGAAATCACCATCATTTTTATATATTTTTTGATCTTCATCCAGGATCATAAAGTCCCAGGCGTGTTGCCACAGACCCTTATGTGTATGTTCTCCGTTATGTGCCTGGGTAACCTGCCACGCGCCAAAAAATGGCAGCTGTAAAGAAACAGGAGTTTTTTGTTTAAACCTGGAAAGATAATTACGAAATGAATAAAGATTTTTTTCAGGAGAATTTTGTTGAATAACTACCTCTGACAAAGAATCCTTTGCTACAATACGAAACTTTAATATGTATAAAAACAATAAAACAACCACATTAAATGGTAATGAATAAATAGGAAGCCCAAAATTTATAAAAAGTCTGTTCAGGCTAACCACAAGAATCACCACCATTGGCATTAAAATAATAGTCCATAAATACGAAAGCTTTGAAGGAATAATAAAGAAACCACCAATAGCAATAGATGTAAGAATAAAATTGAATCCTATATAACTGTAGCTAAGTTCAGTAATATTGGCCCCAATTAATAAGTAAAAAAGGTAAGCAGAATAGAAACCAAGAATGCTTAAAGAAAATGCAATTCTCGAATAATACAAAAGGCCAACAGATATTAAGATACCGGATAATACATTAAATTGAAAAAAGATTGCACCCAATGAAATAAAATAGGTCTTCACGGAAAAAGGAATATAAACAGAATTCCACCATTGATATAATTGTACCAGGCTCTTCCCTCCAATTATATACATTTCATTAAGACTATATATGCCTCTTTCACTAATTCCCAGGGCAGTAAACTCTCTTGTTGCAAGAGATACAATCCAAAAGGAAAGAATGAAAGAAATACTAAGATAAGGAAGCGCATATTTGCCAATTACTCCTTCCAGAGACACAGAAATAAAAAGTGTAAGCAAAGCCGCTATGAATAGAATAAAAAACAACAACCACCCGGGCGAAAAATAAATGCCGAGCCCCAAACCAACCAACAGGCTATTGAATCCGTACATTCCTTTATTGATTTGACGTTTATCAAATCCAAACCAATAAGAAACGGCATTAGTAACCAGAACAGAAAATAAACCACAGATTCCCGCATAAGAATCAATAAAAGTGACAATAAGCAAAAGACCGGCAAACAGCTTTTTGTCAGAAAAGAATACCTGGGAATAACTATTTAAAATCCCGGCAGAAAATTCTTTAAAATGTGTTTTTATTTCTTTTTGCCATTGGCTCATAGATAGATGTTTTAATTATTTCAGGTGTGGAGGTAAACTTTCAAGCGAAACCAAATCGTCGATAGTTTCATTTCTGCGAATAATATGAACATCACCCCCTTCATCTATCATTACCACGTTGGGTCTCATAGTAATAAACTGCATCCACTGTGTCATATTGTATGCACCAACCCTGTTAATCACAACCTGATCATCTTTCTTTAATGGCGGAAAATCAACAGCTTCTCTTAGTACATCAATATTCATACAGAGTGGTCCATAAATAGCAGTCTCTTCAGCATGTTCAGAAAAAGGCTGTGCGGGACGAATGTTATGGTCATACCAGAATGCAGTAAATAATAAGTTCACACCAATATCTAAAATTGTTGACCTTCTTCCGTCAGCAAGACGCTTATTAGCCAGTACGGTTCCCAGCAGATAACCTGCTTCGTCTATTAATGCACGACCTGTTTCAAGTATAAGTAAAGGTAAATTTTC
>DAOWNN010000020.1 GCA_030642585.1 Bacteroidota bacterium
ATGTCAATGGGCCATTCCAGTTCGGCATATTCTTTACTCACTGTTATTCCAAGCGAAAGGGTTATGGCTGCAGCAGCAATAATAGACTGCCATCCCCAAAAATGGATCTTACTTAAAACATCACTAAACATACGGGCTTTAAGTAGCCGTTGCATGGAGTAATACACCGCCGTAAAAATCCCATTTCCAACAAAAGCAAAAATTGCTGCATTTGTATGAATGGGCCTTATTCGGCCAAATGTTAAATACTCCAGGTTGAAATTCAAGGCCGGGATGAAGATATGAAAAGCAGTCAGCAGCCCATAAAGTAATCCGATTGCCCCCCAAAAAATGGTTGCATAAGCAAATTGTTTTACGATTTTATTATCATAATAAAATTTTTCAAGTTCCATAAGCACAGTTAATTTTGGTTGTTTTTATCAGAGTTTACATTAGGTTCGTCCTCGTGGTTCTTTGTTTCATCTTTTTTATGGTCCTGGTCTGCCTTTTTGCCCGGAGGGTCATCAAACAGAATGCGAACTGCAGGACCATAGTTATCTTCATATTGCCCGCTTCTAACTGCCCATATAAAAGCTATGAGAAAACCTGAAGCTACCAATACTCCAATAATGATTAAAAAGATTATCGCATGCAATATTCCAAAATATGCTGATTAATAGATACAAAAATATTTATCTTCTACTAGTAAGCAAATTCAGACAACAATTTATAACTAATTTAGATAGATTAATGTTTAGAAAGGCCTTAAAATAATCTGGCTTTATATGAATATCCGATGTTTATATTTTATTATTAAATGATTGATTATGAATAGCCTTTTTTATAACTTGTAAGGGATACGGTTTTTAATTAAAATTCATAGTTCATTGGATAAGCATTACCTTATTAGAAAAATGGCAAAGACAAAATCAAAATCCGTTCAGCCTGAAAAGATGACCGACTCCAATGATCATCTTATCAGGTCCATAATTGCCAGGTTAAACCTTATAATAGCCCGTCCCGATCAAGTAAAAAAGGATTGTGATAAACTTCGCTTGCTGATAAAAAAAACATTACCAGGTTCAGTTTTCACCAATTTAGAACCTTTATTTCCTTTGCTACAAAAACGTTCTGGCCTTATTGCCGGGCATATTTTTTCTTTTCTGGAAGAAACGTCAAAGACCTGTCTTGATCCGCTTCCTTATATCAAAGCAATGCTCAGTTCAAGGGATAAAAAACTAGCCCTGCGTGCGCTGAAATACGCCGTTCAATTAGCTGAAAAAGGAAATCTAATAGTAAACCGCGCTTTTATCCAATTTCTAGCCAGGCGGATGAGCATAGAAAAAACACCCTTTACCAAAAAAGAAGCTATTCTTAATATCCTATTGATTATCAAGCATTATGATCCGGGAAAGGGATTCCACTATACAGATCCTTTACTAATATTATATCTGGAAGAAGATAATATGGAAATACGCCGTTTGGCTGCCCGGTTGTTAGACGAATCAGTAAAAACAGTTAAGCAGGATGTGGCGGAAACCATTCTTGGCAAAATCGAATATGCATTTTTTTCACCCTATCTTATCTACACCCGAGCTACGCATATCGACTTGCTTTGTTTTCCGCCTGAACCAGGTGCATTGGCATCTTTGCAGAATGATTTTATTTGTACCAAAGAAATAATTGGCAATAGACTCCTAAAAAAGCTTATTGCAAAACTAGGTTGGAGCCGTCTTAATTTAGGATTTCAAGTTCAGGTATTAACAGGTGTTATCATAGATGGTTCACCTCCCTTTTTGGTTTCTGAAGTGGAAGCGCTTCTTTTAGGAAAATGTAAGGGTGCAAAGCAGTCTTCCATAAAGTATCTTATTATCGCATGTGGTGGTCAGGTTTCTGAAAAACCCAACAGGGAAAATGAGAATGGACCAATAAGCCGTTTTCGATCCTATAATCTAAACCATGCCGCTTTGCTTAATGATTTCCTTGATGTTGGTCCTCTGACCGAGAAAAAAGTCAGGGATATGATCGGTCGTATGGATCAAATTGTGGAAGACTACCTAGCACTATTTAAGTCTTTTAGTGACGAATGCACCATTCTTCCCGGGCTATATCAGGAAATGAGAGATGAAATTATTACTAGTTAGATGAATATACAGATCAGCCGCAGCTTTCAGCAGATCTAATGCGAATCGTACAATTCTTTGAAGAGCCCCGTTCTCTAGGCGAAGTTCGCACCCTTCATGGTCTTAAGAGATATTTGCATCAACAGGGTCTCAGCATGGGCTTCAAATTAGTCGAAGGAAGCCGGCAGCCTAACCGCACTGTGGATATAATTATAGCTACTGAGAATGGCATTCAATTTGTTTTTAATAAAATTCGTTTTTCCGATTTCGAATCATCTGTGCATAATAAATTTAAGGCTTCAAAAACCCCGTTTTCTGTGGACATGCTTATCGATGGTTTTGCCCGGCAGATGCTGCAGGGTCAGGAGCAATTTCCCAATGTTGATATTTTCTGCTACGGTAATGAAGTACATTATTATTTTGGATTTCGCAATCATCCTGCTTTTTTGCGAATCGATTACGCCCCACCCTTACGCGGAGGTATGATTGATCTGGAATATTTTGGTGTTAGCAATTACGAACTGGATCAGCATCCAAATATTTCTCTGGATGCCATTCGAACATTTTTCCAGGGTATGGAGTACGAAATCCAAATTGACGCAACCCATATTCATGCACGCTATGATAAGGAACGCGCCCTCACCCTGGGAGACTTGTGCAGGAAAGCAAGGCAGATATTCCGCATGGCTCCCTATTTCATGGATTTAGACTGGACAATTGGTTCCCTGGATCTCGAAAGTGAAGCGCGCCAGAAAGTGGCTGAAGCATGGATGGAATTTTTTCTGCGCTGGGGTTTCATTCCTCTAAAAACCATTCTGACTAAAAACAAGCTCGGTATCTTAAGCGGTTTTGTGGATGAACCAACTGGGCGAAAGGAAAAGGTCTGGTCTGGTAAGGGCAATTATGAAGATATATATACCGGTTTCCCATCTGTCGGATTTTATGAAAATTTTATGGATATAATTCGCAAACAGGGTCTTGAGATTGCAATTCCAACTAATAAGGAAAGTGACACATATCCTGGTCAGTTAGAGATAGAAGAATGGGTACTTAATCCAATCCGACAAGCTGTTGTACGCGGGGAAATCATTAAAACCACCGAAAGACTACAACTTCAAACACCCGATCTTTTCATTCGTGTCCATGAAGCCGAATTATTCGCTGAACTATTAGTTGCCGGATCAGGCAAAATGGCTTCTGCTGTAAGTACAGCCATTATTGTGCGGCAAATGGAACGAAGTATAACTTTCAATACAACTGGAAGTGTTAACGGTTTTCTCGTCCAGAGAGCCGTTCTGGCTTTGCGTAGTGAAGAAATATGTTTTTACGTGTTACGAGGAGCAAATGGTATGATCCGGCTTGCTTTTTTTATTCGTGACCAAATTGTGTATAAAAGTCGCAAAAATAAATCTAAAGCATGGATTTCAAATGCAAGCCTTGAAGCATCCAAACTTATGGCGCTGCTTCGTACTAACGATTTTGTTGACACACTACCCACATCAATTAACACTAATGATGAAGCAAAAGCCGTTCAATTTCTGGAAGAAATAAAACAAAGTGTCCTGCCTCCGGAAAAAGTGCCTTTACGTGGTGAGCGTATTGTAACAGGGATGAAAGCCTCACCGGGCAATTCTGTCGGTAAAGCTATTTTCGGGACTGAAGGACATAATCCTCAGGATTTCCGGGGATCTATACTGGTGGCCCCCTCTATAAGGCCAACAGATACGACCTTTCTTTACTATGCTGATGGGATTATATCCACTGGCGGTGGTATTTTGAGCCATGCCGGACTTATCGCTATGCAATTAGGCAAACCCTCGCTCATTATTTCGGGCAAGTGGCAGGTTGATTCCGGTGGGCAGAGCATTCTGTATTACCATTCGCTTGAATACCAAATAAAACAGAAACAAATCAATACCTTTGATGTGTGTATCCGAAATGATATTTACAAGAAGGAATATGCCCTGCGCGAAGGCGATCTGCTTATATTAGATGCTCTGGCCGGAAACGTACGTGTGTTAGGTCAGAACAGAGACGTCCTGTCTCTGCACGAAGGATTCCGTTTATACAGTGGTGCCAACGAGATGCTTACCCTTATTAAAAAGGAAAATGAAATACTGAACCTGCGTGGTAAGAGGTTGCGTGCCCGCCATCAGTTAGAAAATGTATTACGTCGCTGTTCCGATCCCGTAACGGCAAGATATGCCATATTTGAAATCTTATTACATGAACCTACTACCGGAACAGAAATGATCCAACGGGATAAGGGTATTCTTCTGTCAGTTCTTCTTAACAATCCGTTATTGGCCACTGACGTGCGGGATTATCTGATGCTGGTTATGGATGAATTAATAAGCAGTTTCAAGAAAAGCGTTTATAAAGCCAAAAGAGATATTCCGTCTTCCGATTATGCTTACGAAGTTCTATCCTTGAGGCTGGATATTATTTACCATAAGCGGGCAGTCGATAGTGCTGCAGCAGCTCTTGTTAAATGTGATATTAAAATGCCCACAGATGAAGATTTCAGCATGGGAAATATTGAATCGCTGGCAGTAGACCGACTCTTTTTTTTAAGGGAAAAGCTAGTAAGGAGAATTAAACATTTTTCGGATAAAAGGGATAAAGATTCCCAAATGCGACATTTATTGCGTCAACTGGAACGCATAAACACGATTTTTTCCATAGACCAAAAAAGTAGTTCTGTAATTAGCAAACTGCAAAAGCAATTGTCCGAACGGGACAACGAAACAAGAAAAAAACTTGAAAGTCGCTTTTTTATAGACCATAGCGACGGTGGATTTGAATTATTTAACCATATCGGTTGGAAAGCTGCAAATCTCGCTGAAATAAAGCGTCTTGCTAAAGAAGAGCTTGTCCCGCCTTGGTTTGTAGTTACGGATAAAGGCTTCAGGGAAGCACTGCATACTCCAGTGACTGAAACAGAATCGGGAATCGGCCGCCAGTTTGTGCCTGGACTTTCACTGCAGGAAGCAATAAATACAGTTCTGGATCGGGATGATTTGAATAACTATCAGAAATCGATGCAAATCCGTGGTCTATGGGAAAGTATTCGGTTGCCAGAGGCCCTATGTAAGGCTGTTATAAAAGCTTACAGAAATATTATCAGGGACTCGGCAGCAAAAGATAAATCTGATGAGGAAGTTGGTCTCGTTTACGTAGCTGTCCGCTCTTCTTCCCGGGAGGAAGATACCGAAGCGGCAGCTCGCGCAGGTGAATTTGAGACTTATTTATACATTCATGGTGAAGATCAACTTCTCTATTATCTAAAACGAACCTGGAGTGGACTTTGGACCAGACGGGCTATCCATAATCGCGCTTTATTGGGCGGGGAGCTTAGGCAAACAGGCGGTGGTATTATTGTGCAACGCATGGTTAATTCCCGTGTGTCAGGCGTTTTGCAGACGGTTAATATCCCCAGAGGCAATATCAGGGAAATGGTTATTAACGCTGGTTTAGGTCTTGGAGAAGGCGTAGTTTCAGGAACGGTAGCTGCGGATCAGATTACTGTAACCAAGAACACCGATCATGAGAAAGAGTTGCTTCGTTTACGCTATATTACCAGCGATAAAACAGAACAAATTGTGTTTAATCAACATGCCGGAATTGGCACTATTCGTTCACAAACCCTTTATCATCAACGATTGCGGCCGGCTCTGGAATATGTTGAATTGTGTCAACTGGTCAGCAATGCCGCCTTTCTGGAAAAAGCCTACGGCTATCCCCTGGATATCGAATTTGGTATTGAAGGCAGTCACTTATGGATTTTGCAGGTCCGGCCGATAGCTTCATTCTTATCTGTCCTTAATGAAACAATCGAATGCTTTCCAATAAAGAAAATTACCAATCAGGAGCATAAAAAAAAAATAAAAACCTAAAATAATTATGATCAAGCAGGAAGATTCACTAAAATACCACAAAAGTCCCAAACCGGGCAAAATCGAAGTTAAAGCTACAAAAGCCTGTCTTACCCCAAGAGAAATGCGTCTGGCCTATCTGCCTGGTGCTTCATATCCTTCCATGGAAATTATGAAGAAAGAAACAGAAGTATTCAAATATACGGCAAAAGGAAATCTTGTGGGGGTAATTACTAATGGTACGGCAATCCCTGGTCTTGGAGATATCGGGCCGGCGGCAGCCAAACCCATGCAGGAAGGAATGGCAGTTCTTTTTAAGAGACTGGCCGATATCGATGTTTTTGACATTGAATTGAACACAACCGATCCCGACCGCTTTATCGAAACTGTAATTATGTTGGAGCCTACTTTTGGGGGGATTAATTTAAAAGATATTAAAGCACCCGAGGGCCTGTATATTTACGACCGTCTTCTTGAAAGTCTTAAAATTCCGGTATTCCATGAAAATCTTTACAGCACGGCTGTAGTTGCTGTTGCGGCTCTGATAAACGCTCTGGATCTTGTGGAAAAGAAACTTGATGAAATCCGTATGGTTATTTGCGGGGCCGGAACGGTTGGCATAGGATGTGCACGGTTGTTTAAACGCCTGGGCATCAATCCTGAAAATGTGTTGATTTATGATGTTAATGGTTTACTGCATCCGCAACGAACCGACCTTTTTGATTACCAGTTGCCCTTTGCCAGGAAATCGCAAGCACGTGATTTAGCTCAGGGGTTGAAAGAGACCGATGTCTTTATCGGTGCTTCGGCCGGGGGTGTATTAAGCCTGGAAATGATCCGTTCTATGAATCGGTATCCTATAGTTTTTGCTCTGGCCACTCCTGAACCGGAAATCGGATACGAAGAAGCAAAAGGTAGCCGCCAGGATATAATTGTAGCCACAGGTTTGGATCAGTATCCTAACGCAGTTATGGACATATTGAGTTTTCCTTATATTTTTCGGGGTGCACTGGATGTGCAAGCAGGAGCCATTACAGAAAATATGATGTTGGCTGCTGCCCGTGCCCTGGCTAAACTGGCCAGGGATGAAGTTGTAGAGGAGGTTGAACGGGCCTATGGTTACGAACGTTTCTGCTTTGGTCCGGAATACCTTCTGCCCAGAGCAATAGACCCACGCATTCTGATGCGTGAATCCGCAGCTGTAGCCCTTCAGGCCAAGGAGGATGGAGTTGCTAACCTACCCATGGAAAGCGATGTATATGAAGAGAATCTAGCTGTCCGTTTAGGCACAGGACGGGAAACCTTGCGCTCTTTAATTATACGGGCGCGACAAAAAGTATTGAACGTTGTTTTTTCTGAAGGAAGTAACGAAACCATCTTGCGCGCCTCGGGCATATTAATTGAGGAGGGAATAGCTAACCCTATTTTGTTAGGCAGCGAAGAAGAAATCCGTCGTGAGATTGATCTGCTAGGGCTCGACCTCGGAGGTGTAACCATCATTGATCCAACCCGCAGTCATCATTTTGAAGAATATGTTAATGATTACTTTTCAATGCGTAAAAGACGTGGTGTTATGCGAGCTACAGCCGTTCAGCGTCTAAGCCAGAGGGATTATTATGCCTCTATGATGGTGCACAAGGGTCACGCCGATATGATGATAGCCGGTTATTCAACACATTACGTTCAAAGTTTACGTATTATTCTTGAGGTTATAGGAACTGCACCGGATATTAGAAATATTTCCAGCTATTATCTAATTCTGCTGCCAAAAGATGTGGTTTCCCTGGCTGACTGTACCGTTAATATTAATCCCGATGCGGAAGATCTCGCGGAGATCGCCATTCTGACTGCAATGAAATGCCGTTCGCTGGGTTTTGAACCACACGTGGCCATGCTTTCCTTTTCCAACTTTGGGAGCGTAGATCATCCTAACACGATCAAAGTTCGTCGGGCTACGGAAATAGTAAAAAAACGCTATCCTGATCTGGAAATAGACGGTGAAATACAGTTATCTGCTGCCCGCGATTTGGCACTGCGCGAAAGTTACTTTCCTTTTTCCACTTTAAAATCGGATGCCAACGTCCTGATCTTTCCAGATTTGCAGTCCGGAAACCTGACCCTGCATTCATTACAATATATGGCTGAAGCAATACCGATTGGTCCAATGCTGATGGGGACACGCTTGCCGGCCCATTTAGTTCAGTACGGGGCAACCGTGGAAGAGGTAGTGAACTTGACTACCGTATGCGCTGTTGATGCTGCTGCAATAAAGGAGGATAAATAATTTTAGTAAATCAGTGAGTTATATGTGTGGAGACCACTGGAAACCACGAAGTCGAAAGACGGTGGTACTTCATAGAAGATTGACAATACATGGTTTATAACTTATGGAATTTGGCCTTACGAACTAAAAAAGAAATACTAAGAGTGGCAAAGCTTACAACGGAAACTGAACTCAGGGGCATTAGAATGGCGGCTATTACCGGAGACAATGAACCCCCGACAGCAAAACCGATACCAACAACATTGTACAGAAACGAAATACCAAAACTAACATATACCACATTCATAGATTTTTTTGAAAAAGAAATAAGTTTATACAGGGACGAAAAACTTGTCGATTCAAGAATTGCGTCACAGGCAGGAGAAAACTGGAATATGTCATCTGCAATACTGATTCCCACATCACTTTCATTCAATGCACCTGCATCGTTTAGCCCATCCCCAATCATAAGAACCATCTTTCCCTGCTGCTTAAGGTTTTTGATGTATTCAAGTTTTTGCCCCGGGCTTTGATTGAAATTTAAGTGTGAATTGTCTAGAAAAAGAGGAAGCAGCCTTTCCCGTTCAGAATCATTGTCTCCTGAAAGCAGGTGTAGTTCGAATTTTTCTCCCAGCCTGGAAATTACCTCATCCATTCCCTCACGGTATCTGTTATGAATATTAAAATAGCCTTTATTAATGTTGTTGATGTTGATATATACCCGGCTTGCTGAACTATCTTTTTCAATGTCTTTTCCGGTAACAAATTTTTCAGATCCCAAATTGATTTTTATGTCTTTTATGAAAGCAGAAATTCCCAGGCCCGGTAACTCCTGGAAGTTTTCAATCTCATATGGTTCAGATTCCTTAATATTTAAAGTAAGAGCACGACTGATTGGATGTGCAGAATGCCTGGTAATTGACCTTATCATGGATAGTTCCTGTTCAGACATAGGATCTCCAACCCAACTTGCATTCATTTCTGCTGAAAGTGTTATGGTCCCGGTTTTATCAAACACTATGGTATCGATTTTACTCAAGCCTTCCACCACATTAGCTTTTTTGAGATAAAATCCGGACCGGCCAAACCAGCGCATGGTACCTCCAAAAGTAAATGGGATAGTAAGTGCAAGAGCACATGGACATGCTATAATCAAAACGGCTGTAAATGCAAACACAGCCTTCGAAGCATCCATAATAAGCCAGGCAATAGCAGCAAGTGTAGCTATGGCAAGAATTATAATTGTAAAATACCGACTGACTTTGTTGATGATAGTTTCTAATCCTTCTTTCCGGTCAGAATTTGCATTATACTGGTTCCATAACAGGGTTAATTTGCTCTGGTCCACTTCCTTTTCCACTTGCATTTCTATACGGCTTCCAATTTGTCGTCCTCCGGCAAACACATGATTACCTTCATTTTTGATTACAGGAAATGATTCTCCGGTTACAAAACTATAATCAATATTCCCTGTTCCTTTAATAAGTGTAGAATCGGCCGGTATAAGCTCCTGGTTTTTGATGACAATTATGTCACCAACTTTCAGGTCTTTGAGAGGCGCAACAGTTTCTAATCCCTTAATAATTCGCGTTACTGCAACAGGGAAAAACGATTTGTAGGTGCGTTCAAAGGAAAGTGCCTGGTAGGTTTTACTCTGGTACCACTTACCGATCAGTAAAAAAAACACCAGTCCGGTTAGTGAGTCCATATAACCTATGCCTGAACCAAAAAAGATCATCCAGCTGCTTTGAAGGAATAAAGTAGTAATGCCAAGTGCAATCGGAAGATCTATGTTGATAATCCCTTTTTTGAGATTTTTAATGGCAGATAAGAAATAGTCATTACTACAATAAAAAACCACTGGTAAGACCAGGATAAAACTCATAAGACCAAGAAATTGCTCCATGAAACTTTCCAGAAGATCACCTCCCGGAAGGTATTCCGGAAAATTATAAAGCATGATATTCATAAAACTGAATCCTGCAATTCCAATCTTAATTATCAAATCTTTTCCTGTTTTGCTTTCAGTATTATCTTCTGTTTTATCCAGTCTAATTTCAGGAATATAGTGTATGGATTCCAACAATTCCGCAATCCTGCGAATACTGGTTTTACTATCACTGAAAGTGATAAACACTTCTTTTTTAGTGAAATTTACACTTGAAAAAAGAATACCCTCATCCATTGTTTTCAGATTCTCAAGAAGCCAGATACAGGAACTGCAATGAATGGAAGGAATAAAAAAACTGAATTTACTAATCCCTGAATCAGAAAAATCAAGGATTCCGTGTTTAATCTCCTCATCATCCAAATATGCGTATTTATCACTGGTTTTGTGTACATCCACTTTTATCCCTGACATGGGGGAGATCTTATAATATTGGGAGAGATCTTTTTTATTCAGGATCTGATATACAGTTTTACAACCATTGCAGCAGAACGGCATTTCGTCCCATATAATGGGGCTCCTGCCACAATCTTCACCACAATGAATGCATTTTACCTTTTCCATAACATAAGAAATGAAACTTTATGAAGACAACAAAATTAGCAGATATTTTATGAATTCAGACTCTGGTAAATAAAATCGTATATATATTACTAATGTCAGGTTAAGAAACATATATGTGGGCTAAAGCCCTTATGTAACATGACTTCACTAAGAGGGTGTCCAAAAAGTTACTATAACGCATATCGTCATCCTGAACTTGATTCAGGATCTGTTTATAATTAATAACTTAAGATTCTGAAATAAATTCAGAATGACTCACTAATATCATTTTTGGACACCCTCTTAATGAAAGCGATCAAAAAGAATAGGCTTTAGCCCACAACACAATTATCGGATTACGAGCCTGATGAGAAAATATACAACTGACTTTCTTAAGAAAGCTTGATTTAGTTATGCATTTATTTATATATATAATCTGGCCATGATAAGCACCTTCATTACTTCTAATTTGCTTACCTTTAAGGCTTCATTTTGCAGAAACCCATGTCAAACGCCTTATTTTCAAATCTGTTTCTTCCTCTTACATTAGCTATTATCACCCTGGGACTGGGACTTTCCATTTCTATACAGGACATAAAAAATATTGTACAGTATCCTAAAAATGTTATTGTTGGACTTTTTAGTCAGTTATTCCTATTGCCAGGAATTGCCCTGGGAATTTCATTTATTGCAGGCTTAGAGGGAGTTTATGCCGTTGGACTAATACTTATTGCCATTTGTCCCGGAGGTGCTACAGCAAACCTGGTCAACTATATGATACGGGGCAATGTTGCCCTTTCAGTATCTATTACTGTGGTGAATGGATTAATTACCATATTCACCATTCCTCTTCTTACCAGCCTGGCTTTAATTTTGTTTTGTAAACAAAATACGGAAATCAGTATTGCAATTCCGGATGCAGTGTTGAAGATTTTTTTACTTACCATTCTGCCGGCTTCTGTTGGGATATTTATAAGAATGAAAAATGAGAGATTTGCAAAGAGACTTGAAGCTCCTCTTCGGTATATACTACCTGTTCTATTATTTATGGTGTATAGCGGGGTTTTGTTTTTTGAAAGTAACAGTGGAGTAAAACTGCTTTGGAGTGAGTTTTTCTTCATTCTTCCTTTTGCTCTATCTTTGAATGTTCTGGCGATGGTTTCCGGTTATTTTGTGCCTGCAATATTTAATGTAAACAAACAAAATAAGTTTACAATTGCCGTAGAAGTAGGATTACAAAATAGTACACTTGCAATTTTTGTAGCCGGAAGCCTCCTGGATAACTATGCTATTGCTATGGTTCCGGTAGTTTATGGCTCTTTTTCGTTTTTCACAACCTGGGGACTGGGTTATCTTGCAAGAAAATATTTACCCTAATAATTTTGTGAAACTAGAATTTCAGGCTATATGAAGTTTCAAAATAATATTGTTTGGATTGCGGGGGCCTCATCCGGTATTGGTGAAAGCCTGGTATATACCTTTATTAAAGAAGGAGCTATAGTATTGGCCTCGGCCCCGTTTGAAGACGAGCTTATCAGGGTGAAGCAGAACTGCGGTGAGCATGCAGGGAACTGCCATGTTCTCCCCCTGGACATGACAAAATCCTCCACCTTCCCTGATCTTGTCAAGGAAGTGGTTAGAGAATATGAAAGGATTGATGTATTATTCAATGTCGCAGGAATTAGCCAGAGAGCATTTGCTGAAGAAACCAGTCTGGATACGATTAGGAAGATTATGGAAATTAACTTTTTTGGCACTGTGGCTTTAAGCAGGGAAGTATTGCTTCAAATGAAAAAACGGGGTTCGGGAAAAATTGCGGTAATTACCAGCATCTCCGGCAAATTTGGTTTTCCTCTCCGCAGTGCTTATGCGGCTTCAAAACATGCCTTGCATGGCTATTTTGAATCTCTCCAGGCCGAATTATTGAACAGCCCTATTAAAGTAAGCCTGATGGTTCCAGGAAGGGTAAGTACCTCTATTTCAAAGAATGCATTAAGAGCAGATGGCACAGCCTGGGGCAAAATGGATCCAGGCCTTGCAGGAGGAATTCCTGTAGAAAAAGCAACAAGGCAGATGGTAAATGCATTGTATAAAGGAAAACGAGAAGTACTAATTGGTGGGAAAGAAATTTGGATGGTACATTTTAAACGGTTTTTGCCATTCTTGTTTTGGAGGATTGTGAGTAAGGTTGATCCAACCTGATACTTTCAATAATTTATTTTGTAATTTTGCATTTGCAAAAAATGAAAATAAGAAGATGAATGATGTAGTAATTAGTGGAATTCAACAGGTTGGAATCGGAGTATCCAATTTAAATGATGCCTGGAAATGGTATCGTGAGAATTTCGGGGTGGATATCCGGGTTTTTGAGGAAAAAGCCCAGGCTGGACTTATGAAAAAATACACAGGAGGAGAGACTCGTAGCCGGCATGCAGCCCTGGCCCTGAACCTTCAGGGTGGCGGTGGATTTGAGATATGGCAATACACCGATCGTATTCCGAAAGCCCCGGACTTTGAGATTGGCCTTGGAGATTTGGGGATATTTGCAGTCAAAATTAAGAGTAAGGATGTAAAAGCCAGCTATGATCTTTATAAATCAAAGGGCCTTGATTTGCTTGGGGAACTGGAAAAAGACCCCGGGGGAAAGGAGTGCTTTTTTATAAAGGATCCATTCGGCAATGTGTTTCAAATTGTAGATGGAACCAACTGGCTCCTGGAAGAAAATAAACTTACAGGTTCAGCCTACGGGGTAATTATCGGAGTTTCAAATATGGATAAAGCTATGCGCTTTTATTCTCATATTCTGGGATATGACACAGTTGTGTATGACGAAACAGACAATTTTAAGGATCTTGAAAGCATATCTGGTGGCAATAACCGTATGAGGAGAGTGCTACTGGTACATAGCGAGGAAAGAATGGGAGGATTTTCGCGACTTTTTGGAGTAAGTTATATTGAATTGGTATCCCTTCTTGATAAAAAACCTAAAAATATTTTCCAGGGTCGTTTTTGGGGTGACCTGGGTTTCATTCACCTTTGTTATGACATAAAAGGTATGGGGAACCTGAAAAAATTGTGTGAAAAAGAAGGGTTTCCATTTACAGTAGACAGCATGGCTGATCATGATGAGGGAGGTTTTGATATGGGAGAGGCCAGCGGACATTTTTCTTATGTTGAAGATCCTGATGGTACCCTTATTGAATTTGTGGAAGCCCATAGAATTCCTTTAGTGAAAAAGCTGGGCATTTACCTGAACCTGAAAAAAAGAGAACCGCGAAAGAATCTTCCTATTTGGCTATTTAAAGCACTTCGTTTTAACCGGGTGAAAAATTGATATTATAAGAATATCAGACCATTTTATCTTTTATTATAAAATAAGATAATAATTTTTCTATCTTGCGTCCCGAAAAATTTTTAATTAAAATTAGAAAATCATGAAGAAAAATTTAGGTGGAGTAGATCGTATAATAAGACTTGTTTTGGCTGGCCTTTTCATTGTTCTATATTTTATGGATGTGGTTTCCGGAACCTTTGGAATAGTTCTTCTTGTATTGGCCGGTATTTTAATACTTACCAGTCTTGTGGGCTCTTGTGGATTATATCTGCCATTTGGTATTAATAGTACCTGTCCGGCAAAAGAAGCTGAGGAAAAGAAAGCTGAATAAGCTTTTTTAATATTCATCCTGTACAGAGGCTTTATGGCCTCTTTTTTTTTGTGAAACTCATATCTCAAAAAATCGTGCCCAGACTTTAGTTCGGGGCATG
>DAOWNN010000055.1 GCA_030642585.1 Bacteroidota bacterium
CACTTAATTTTTTCAGATAAAAAAATGCAAAACCCCTTATTTTTTTACTCTACTCCTGAAATTCCCTATAATATCTGTTAATTGTACATCCCATAGGGATGATATATTTATAGAAAAAAATTAGCGCTATTTATTTAGTCCCATAGGGACGACATATATAAATCAAAAAAAAAATATTTACGAAAAATTTCACAACAGACCCTGATTAAACTAAAAATCAAGTAAGTATGGATTTAATTAGCCTTAATTTGTGTGTGTAGTTTCCATCGCTTCCTCTGACAATTCCCTGGTGGTCGATTTGGTCTATTCTTACTTTTCCTGATGCATGTATGATTTGCCCCGGATTTAACAGGATTCCAACATGAATGATTTCGCCTTCCTCATCATCGAAAAAAGCCAGGTCACAGGGCTTGCTATCCTTCAGAAATGGAACCAGGCCTCCTAATTCCATCTGCTGACTGGCATCCCTGGGTAATTCAGTACCGTTGATCTTAAAGATGAGTTGAGTGAATCCTGAACAATCAATACCTGCAATACTTTTTCCACCCCATAAAAAGGGAGTGCCAATATAAGTGCCGGCTAATTCGAGTATCTGAATTTTATCTAATTTGAAATTCCCAGGAGTTTTTTCAATCCTGTAGTTAATACCGGCAATCATAAAATGGTCTTTCTCCGAACCCGGAAGAATTGATCCGGCCAGGAGAATCTGTGGATTTTGTTCCTTTTCTCCCAGGAAAGCTATAAGTGATTCTCTCAGGACATATTCATCTCCACGGATTGTTTTTTCGTATTGAGTGCGTGAAATAATACTTAATGATGTAGATTCAATCCATCCGGGATAAAGAAATTTCCCGGTTTCAACTTTCACCCAGTCCCCAATAGAATCAACTATGCGAAAAACTTCACCAAAAATCAATTGATCTACCATTTCTGATCTGTGATCTGGACCTTTTCTTAAAGGTAGTAATGTATTTATGCTTGTTCCAAATTTCATTTCATTGTGATTGCTTGATTTCAAAGGTAGTAAAAGATAAAAGATATCCGCCTACGCCTGAAAAAGGCTACGGCGGACGAAGAAGATTAAAGTGTTGATTGAATATAAGTTGAATAGTTGAATAGTTGAACAGTTACGCAAAGGATTGCGAAGAAGACGCAGAGAACCGCAGAGAAGAACAAGAGGGAAGAAAGAAGAGGCCATAGATGCACGGAGAAGATTGGATTATTAGAGTAACAATTGAATTTTACTTACATTTGCTGCGGCTTGAATTTTCGCTAAAATAAGTTTGCAGCTCAATTTTTTTTCATGAAGCAGTTATTGGAATTATTAAAACAGTATTACAACGGAATAATTAAGGCCTTAATATTTTTTGGAGCAATATTAATCATTGTTTATCTTTTCCCGGGGGAATCAAAATTCAAATATGAATTTTCAAAAGGGAAACCCTGGATGCATGAGGATTTGATAGCAGAGTATAATTTCCCTATTTATAAGACAGATGCAGAGCTTTCCACTGAAAGAGATAGTATACTTAAGGAGCATAAACCGTATTTCCGCCTGGATACAAATACCTTTCATAAGCAGAATGAAAGGTTCATTGCTAGCTTTAATCAGAAGTGGAACGAATATTTATTGGATGAGTATGATCTGGCAGAGCCATTGAATGATTTGTTTAGTAAAAAGCGTAAGCTTATAACCGAAAAGGAGGATTATCTGGACTTTGGACAGGACTTACTCAAATTTGTTTATTCTAAGGGGATAGTTGAAGTTACGGATGTTCTTGATCAGGTAGACAATGAGAACCTCAGCATAGTAATTATGATTGGTAATATGGCCCGTGATTATAGTTATTCTGAAGTATTTACACAAAAATCTGCATATGAATATGTACTTACAAGCCTGGAAGATCATAAATGGATTGATGAAGTTGAAGTGAGTGCTAGCTTTCTTAAAGCTTTGAACTTAAATACTTTTATTGAGTTCAACCTGTTTTATGATATTGAAACCTCAAACAATGAAAAGCAAAGTTTAATAGACGGGATTTCATTAACCCTGGGAATGGTACAAAGAGGAGAAAGGATTATTTCAAGGGGAGAAGTGGTTTCTCAAAATAAATTCAGGGTGCTTGAATCCCTGAAAAGGGAGTATGAGACAAGATCAGGAAGCACAGGTAATTTTTTCCTGATAGTGGTGGGTCAATTTCTCCTGGTTGCAGTAAGCCTTATCATGTTGTTCCTTTTTCTCTATAATTTTCGAAGAGAAGTATTTAATAATAATCTACATACCTTTTTTATTGTCCTGCTCATAGTATTGTTTGAGATTATAATATTCTTAACGATGAAGACCGGGATAATTAGCTTTTATTTTATTCCAGTTGTAATTCTTCCCATCATTATCCGGGTGTTTTTTGATTCCAGGCTTGCCCTGTTTATCTATTTTGTTTTACTAATGCTTGCAGGATTCCAGGCTCCAAATTCCTTCGAATTTATTTTCTTAAGTTTTAATGCCGGAGTTGTTGCCATATTCTCAATTACAAATATTTATAAAAGAAGGATTTTATTCCTTACCTCTTTCCTGGTAGCCAGCACATATTCAGTATTATATCTTGGCTTTGTTATTATTCAGGAAAGCGATTTGCATAATATTGAGTGGATAAATTTCATCTGGTTTGCCGGAAATGGATTTTTGATTTTACTCTCCTATCCTCTGATTTATATATTTGAGAAGATTTTTGGCTTTTTATCGGATGCAACTCTTATGGAATTGTCTGATACCAACCAATCCTTATTGAGGGACCTGGCAGATAAGGCTCCAGGAACCTTTCAACACTCATTGCAGGTTGGAAATCTTGCCGAGGATGCCATAAGAACTATAGGAGGCAACCCATTACTGGTACGTACCGCTGCATTGTATCATGATATAGGTAAGATTGAAGATCCACTCTTTTTTATTGAGAATCAAAGTACCGGATACAATCCCCACGATAATCTGAGCTTTGAGGAAAGTGCCAGCAAGATTATTGGTCATGTTGAGATGGGTATTCAAATTGCTCATAAAGAAAATCTTCCTTCACAACTACTTGATTTCATACGCACACATCATGGAACCACCAAGGTTCAGTATTTTTATCGCTCTTATTTAAAAACTTATCCCGACGAGCTTGTTGATGATGAGATGTTTTCCTATCCGGGGCCGAAACCTTTTTCTAAAGAAATGGCCATTTTGATGATGGCAGATTCAGTAGAAGCAGCTTCCAGGAGTATTAAAAAAATTGATCATGACAATATTAAGGAACTGGTTGATAAAATAATAGATTCGCAACTTTTTGAGGGGCAGTTAAACGATTCTCCTATTACCCTGGTTGAGATCAATGAGGTTAAACAAATATTCAGGAAACGTCTGGCCAATATTTATCATGTGAGGATTGAATATCCGGAGGATATTAAGAGTTAAGAGAAAGATTGAAGAATGAAGAGTGAAAAATGTAAAATGTTGAAGAGTACCAGGAATCAAGAATCAAGAACTATGAAGCCAGGTAATATTGAATTCGGAATACTCAGGAATCATTATACCTTTCGACTATATTGGACCCTTTGACTTTTCTTCTATCTTAAATCTATTATATCTACATCCGGGTGACTGGCCGGGTCAAATGCAAATGCTTCATTTGGGATTTCCCTGCTAACAAAATTCAGGATTTTCAGGGTATAATGTATTTTGTTTTTTCCAAATAACTTAGCAGAATACAGCTCAAGTTTTTCCTTGCTGATCATAATCCTTATTCTGGTAAAACTGCGTTTCAAATCTTTTGGATATAGGTCAATCACCTGAAGAGCTTTCCCTTCCAGCGTTTCTTCTCCAATATATTTATAATAAAAATCTTTTTCATAAATAGTAAAGAAACTGACGGGATTTTCAAAATATGAATCAGGATCAGGTTCTTCAGGTGGGGTAAGAACATTTACTTCACCGGCTTCAATGATATAATTCCATAGAGTTTCTCCATCATAGTATATCTCCATATCATCCATAAGCACTTTATACATTTCTCCTTTAAACAAAAATGAACCCTCAAAGTCAGTTTCTGAATTATCATTAAGATCATGAATGGTAAAAGAAAAGTCGGAAGAGGCTCCAGGAAGTGTGCTGGTCTTTGAGCTAAATGCATCCAGGACAAGTTTTGCAGCTTTGTCTTTCGATTGAGAAAATGAAGGAATAAGTATAATAAATAAAAGAGAATAAAATAGGACTAAATATTTACTCATAATTTTTGTTTCAACTTGAGTTCAACATAGTGTTGCATGATAACCAGTTTTCAAGCCACAAAGGCACCAAGGCACAAAGACAACACCAAGAAGATTCTTAAATAATTAATATTACTAATTATCCTGTTCTTTATCCAGATCATTCAAATATTGTTCCAAAGCGTATTCATCTACAATCAATACTTTTCTTGCCTTACTTCCTTCAAAGGAACCAACAATATTTGCAGCTTCCAGCTGATCTATGATTCTGCCGGCACGATTGTATCCAATAGAAAGTTTTCTTTGAATTAATGAGGTGGATCCTTGTTGGTGTAAAACGACTACACGTGCAGCTTCTTCAAAGAGTGAATCTCTTTGTTGAGGGTCTGTATCGGGAGTTCCCATGCTATCGTCACCTGAATATTCGGGCAGGAGGAATGCAGTGGGATAAGCCTTCTGTGATCCTATAAAGTCAGTAATCAGATCTAATTCAGCAGTATCAATGAATGCACATTGTAAGCGTACCAGGTCGCTTCCTGCGCTGATTAACATATCTCCTCTGCCAACTAACTGGTTGGCCCCGGGTGTGTCCAGTATTGTTCTTGAATCAACCATGGAGGTTACTCTGAATGCAATTCTGGCCGGGAAATTTGCTTTGATAACACCAGTAATAATGTTTGTTGTTGGCCTCTGGGTGGCAATTACAAGATGTATTCCTATAGCCCGGGCAATTTGTGCAATTCTGGCCAGTGGAGCTTCAATCTCTCTTCCGGCAGTCATAATAAGATCGGCAAATTCATCAATCACAAGTACAATATAGGGCATATATTTGTGACCTTTTTCCGGATTCAATTTGCGTTTTATGAATTTATCGTTGTATTCTTTGATGTTTCTTACATGGGCCTTCTTCAACAGATCATACCTGGCATCCATTTCAATCGTAAGGGAATTTAAAGTATTAATTACTTTTTGAGTGTCGGTAATAATGGGTTCATCAACATCAGGAAGTTTAGCCAGAAAATGTCTTTCTATTTTGGAATAAAGGGTAAGTTCGACTTTTTTGGGATCTATGAAGATGAATTTAAGCTCTGCCGGATGTTTTTTGTATAATAATGAGGTTATTATCACGTTCAGTCCAACCGATTTTCCTTGCCCGGTGGCCCCTGCAACTAACATATGGGGCATTTTTGTGAGATCGAGGACATAGGATTCGTTGGAAATAGTTTTACCCAGGGCAATTGGAAGTTCAAAATCGGATTCCTGGAATTTAAGAGAAGAAATCATAGACTTCATGGAAACAACATCTGCTTTTTGATTTGGCACTTCAATGCCAATCGTTCCTTTGCCTGGCATTGGTGCAATGATTCGAATACCCAGGGCAGAGAGACTAAGGGCTATATCATCCTCCAGATTCTTGATTTTTGAGATCCTGACACCAGGTGCAGGGATAATTTCATACAGGGTAATAGTAGGTCCAATGGTAGCTTTTATTTTTTTTATGCTGATCTTATAATTGTCGAGAGTTTCAACAATTTTATTCTTATTGCTAATCAACTCTTCCTTACTTACCATGGTTTCACCTGAATGGTGATCTTCTAAAAGATCGATTGTGGGTGCCTGATAACCTGGCAAATCCAATGTAGGATCATAATTTTCAAGATGAAGGGGTATTAATTCTGAAAGTTCTTCTTCAGTTTGTTTTTGTTCTACAGTAAGTTCAATACCATTGTCCTGATTCTCTGAATTTTCTTTGTTAATAGTTTTGGTGGAAAAAGCCAGATGGGGATCTTTATCATCTTCCTCTATCTCAGTGCTGTTTATTGTGCTTGTGCCAGTTTCAGGAAGATTGGTTTGAAATTCAAAATCGTCATCAACTGCAGAATTACCTGCTTCACCTTCTTGTTCATTTTTCACCTTCTTTTTAAACCAATCTATGGCAGGTTTATAGGAAAACAATATAAAGGCAAAATTTACAAATATGATGAGAAGTCCAGTCCCTGTTAAGCCAAGCAGAGATTTTAGCCACTGGCTAACAATGAGGCCATGGTTTCCCCCCGGACCGCTTCCAAGAAAGTCAGCTTCTTCGCCGGCTACATAGCCCAGAGTAACAGATAACAGTATCATGCCTATAAGACAAATTCGAAAGGTTTTGCCAAGGCTTAATAATTTTATTCCAATAGCATGAAAACCAATCAATAACAGTAGGGCGGGGATAAAGAAAGAAGAGACTCCAAACCACTTGTGGATAAGTGTGTACCCTAAAAATGCACCGGTTTTGCCTGCCCAGTTTTCAACCTCTATTTCATGGGGTGAGAGGACTTTTTGAAATTCAAAGCTTTGATCAGCCTGCCATGTGAACAGGTAGGAAATGAGAGCCATTAATAAATAGAGAGCGAATAAAATGAAAAATATGCCTGTTGCCAGTTTTACCCTTTCATCATTTATGAATCTCTTCAATTTTCCCGGACCAGATTTCCTTTTAGTTACTTTTTTTTTCTTTTTTCTCGTCATTGAGTGAAGAAAATTATTCGGTATCCAGAAGTTTAAATAATACTGCTTCCATATATTCTTTTGTAGCTTTTTGAAATCCATCTCCCTTTTCAAATGTTTGGTCTGAAATGGCTTTTTCATAGATGCTGTTTGCAGTAAGTTTCATTTCAACCTTATGAAGTTGCAGGTAAAACTCAAGTAATACACCATTTATATCCGTATAAGGAGTGGATCTATTCGGTTTATTAAGAGGAATATCCTTAGTATAATAGACTTTTAAAGTATCAGTCCGCAGATCCTCAGGGAAAGTGACAAAGACTTCCTGGCAAAGGTAACCACATATGGTTTTTGTATTCCCTGTATGATCAAATTTCATTTTAGGCATCATTCCAAAACCTACAGCAGTTTCATTCAATTTACCTTCATAATAAAACTTTTTGCTTAGAACTGTGAGTTTGGAACGATTGATAGATTCTTTGGGTATGATAACATTGGTGATGTTGAAAAGGCCAAAAAAGCCTTCAATTTCAAAGGTGTATTTATTATTTTGATATTGTGTTACCATTTTCTTTGGTAACATATCAGCGGAGATTTTGTCCAGGTTATTTTCAATATATGTAATATCATAAATAATTTCTCCTTCTTTCTTTGAAAGAGGACCTATGCCTTTGCTACAACCAGATATTATTATTATAGCTAGGATTATTATTAACTTATGTAATATCCTGGTATTCAATTAAATAACTTGCCCGTGTATGAGGGGTATAAAAATATGAAATATATTCAATTCTATGCATGAAAACAAATATATTTTGTTAAAATGCCCATATGGTAGGATGATCATGCATATGTTGGAGATGAATCATTCATCTTAGTTGTACATATTTGGTGTGGTTAGCAAAAAGTATTCTAAAACCTTTTTAGATAGTTAATTCTACGATTGAATGGAAGGCTGAATAAGTTTTTAAAAATCAAAAAATATTGTATTTTGCACTAAGAATAAAAGAATAATAAAATATCTATATATGAGCAAGTTAGCAGTAGTTGCCCTGGGGGGAAATGCTCTTTTGAGAGGCGACCAACTAGGTACCATTGAAGAGCAGGAGCAGAATACCACGGCTACTCTTGAAAATATAGTGTATCTTATAAAAGAGGGGTACGAGCTGGTATTATCACATGGTAACGGTCCTCAGGTTGGTAATATATTGATGCGTAATGATGCAGGCGAGCAGATGTATTCAATTGCACAAATGCCTCTGGATATTTGTGTTGCGGATTCACAAGGTGGGATTGGATATATGATAGAAAGAATGCTTATGAATGTATTGATTAAAAATAATATAGAGAAGAATATTGTAACCCTGGTGACACAGGTTGTTGTGGAAAAAGATGATCCTGCATTTCAAAATCCCGAAAAACGTATTGGAAAGATATATAGCAGACATGAGGTTGATAAGCTTGAAAAAAGTAAAGGATGGATTTTTAAAGAGGAAGTGAAATCTGCAGGTGGCTGGAGGCGGGTAGTTCCTTCACCAAAACCCATACGAATTTTGAATGAGGAAATTATCGGGGATCTTGCTAAGCAGGGGAATATAGTAATTGCTGTAGGTGGAGGGGGAGTTCCGGTTTACGTGGATGACAATCAGCGACTCAGACCTGCAGAAGCAGTAATAGACAAGGATCTTGCTTCCTCTCTACTGGCAAGCAGAATTGATGCACAGGAATTTTATATCCTTACAGATGTTCCTTATGTTTATATCAATTATAAAAAAGAAGATCAGGAAATTAAAGAATTTTTAAACAGGGATGACACTTTAGAGTATTTGGATCAAGGTATGTTTTCGGAAGGAAGTATGGCCCCTAAAATCAGGGCCGCACTTTATTTTATTGAAAATGGTGGAGAGAAAAGTGTTATTACTGAGGCGACTAAACTAGAGGACAGGAGCTATGGGACCAAAATAACTATGAATTATGATTAAGGCTGAGGATATGGATAAGGAATAAAATAAATCACCCTAAATTTTAGACTATGGCATACAATTTAAGAAACAGGAGTTTTTTGAAACTGCTGGATTTTACAACAGATGAATTATATTTCCTTTTGAACCTGGCAATGGACCTTAAAAAGGCTAAATATGCAGGAAATGAACAACAGAGACTGAAGGGTAAAAATATTGCTTTGATTTTTGAAAAGGCATCAACAAGAACGAGGTGTGCATTTGAAGTAGCGGCATATGACCAGGGAGCTCATGTCACCTATCTGGGTCCCTCCGGATCACAAATTGGATATAAGGAGTCGATGAAAGATACTGCAAGAGTTCTTGGAAGGATGTATGATGGTATTGAATATCGTGGATTTGGACAGAAGCTTGTGGAGGAACTTGCTGAAAACTCTGGTGTTCCTGTTTGGAATGGTCTTACCAATGAATTCCATCCAACTCAAATTCTTGCAGATTTTCTCACCATGATGGAACACAGTGATAAACCTTTAAACAAAGTTAGCTATTCTTATCTTGGGGATGCCAGGAATAATATGGGGAATTCCCTTATGGTTGGTGCTGCCTTGATGGGTATGGACTTTCGTGCTGCGGCACCTAAAAGTGTTCAGCCGGATAAGGAACTGGTTCAAAAATGTCAGGAAATTGCAAAAAAAACCGGAGCCAGGATACTGATAACAGATGATGTTCAACAGGCTGTAAAGGGGGTTGATTTTATCTATACGGATGTTTGGGTCTCTATGGGAGAGGATGCTTCAGTATGGAAGGAACGAATTGAGCTGCTTAAACCATACCAGGTGAACACAGACGTTTTGAAAATGACCGGGAACCCAAAAGTGAAATTTTTACATTGCCTGCCAGCTTTTCATAATCGAGAAACAATTATGGGAGAAGATGTTTATCAGAAGTTTGGAATTGAATCTATGGAAGTCACCGAGGACGTGTTTGAATCAGAGCATTCAGTAGTTTTTGACCAGGCAGAAAATAGATTACACACCATTAAAGCAGTTATGGTGGCTACACTGGGGAGTTGATAGACAGAAAGATGGAGCGAGGGAGAGACTGGGAGACAGAGCGAAAGAAAGAAGAGATGAGAGCTGAGTGAAGAGGCACAGGAATATTGGAAGAAGAAAGTGATATAGAAATCTCAGCCTGAGGGCTGAAACAAAATAATTATAGTATCATATAACTTACGAATATCTAAATCCTCCTGTTTTGTGCACAACGTGAACGACCTTAAGGCTCATCACGGATTATCAGCGTATTAAATTTTTGCAAATCGTAATTTGGGTCATGCAAAGTATATTTATAGTATGTCTATCAGCACAATAGAAATCAAGGTTGATGATAAAAATGGGGGG
>DAOWNN010000280.1 GCA_030642585.1 Bacteroidota bacterium
GTTTGGGCAAAAACATTTGAAAAGCTGATAAAAAAGAAAAAAAGAAATAAGTACTGCTTCATATTTTTCCATTCATTATGGCAAAAATACATAAATACTATTAATATGGAAATTAGCTATAGCATCTCCGGGATGGGTGACAAGGAAAAAATTAGTCTCATAAAACCTGTACATCCTGCACTATTTCAAAGCCCCTTTGAAGTGCCTTCTCATTTAGTGGAATAAGATGATGATACCTGGCAGGCAGAGACTTTTTCAGACCTTTAATTACATTTTCAAGCTTAACAAGGGGTTTTACTTTCAGGTATGCACCAAGCATAATCATATTAAATGTTTTTGCACTTTCCATTTTTGAGGCCTCTGCTGCAGCATCAGCCCTGTATATATAAATGTCCTTCCTTTCAGGATGCCTTGAAATTCCATTCCCGTCATAAATCAACAATCCCCCGGGTTTTACAGTTTCTTCAAACTTATCCATTGATTGTTGATTCAGGATAATGGCAGAATCAAAATTATTCAGAATTGGAGAACTGATCCTGTCATCGCTTAAAATGACTGTTACATTTGCCGTTCCACCTCTCATTTCAGGTCCGTACGATGGCATCCAGCTTACTTCCTGGTCCTGCATCACACCTGAATAGCATAAAATTTTTCCCATTGAAAGAACTCCTTGTCCACCAAACCCTGCGATGATTAATTCTTCAGTCATAACCTTATATTAAACTTTACAAATCAAAATTTGACAATAATTACTTTAAATTCCAATAATTAGTAACAAATCGAATTGCTGCTAATAACTATTCTTCGTCTGGTACCTTAATGTCACCAAGGGGGAAAAACGGGAACATATTTTCAACCATCCAGTTATTTGACTCAACCGGAGCCATTTTCCATCCGGAATTACAATTTGAAACTATTTCAATAAAGGAAGTACCCATATTTTTTTGCTGATACTCCAGGGCTTTTCTAACAGCCTTCTTGGTTTTTCTTACATTGGAAGGGGTATGAACAGCCTGCCTGGTAACATAACAGGTACCCGGTAACTGTGCAACCAGTTCAGTCATTTTCAAGGGGTTTCCCATCATTGAAATATCCCTTCCATAGGGACTGGTAGATGATCTCATTCCTTCCAGAGTGGTTGGTGCCATTTGTCCGCCTGTCATTCCATAAATACCATTATTTATGAAAAACATCGTAATATTCTCCCCCCTGTTACATGCATGAATTGTTTCAGCCGTTCCGATGGCTGCAAGGTCTCCATCCCCCTGATAGGTAAATACAAATTTGTCCGGCCACAATCTTTTCACTGCTGTTGCTACAGCAGGAGCTCTTCCATGAGCGGCTTCCTGCATATCAACATTGAAATAATTATACATAAGTACGGAACATCCAACCGGTGCAATCCCAATTATTTCAGATTGAATATCCATTTCCTCAATTACTTCTGCTATGATTCGATGTGCTGTTCCATGCCCGCAGCCCGGACAATAATGCATTACATTATCGTTCAGAACTTTTGTTTTCTGATATACCAGGTTTTCTGGATTGATCATTTCTATATTAACTACCTTTTCAGCCATGAATTATCCTCCGATTATTTGTTTTTTCAATGCAAGTACAATTTCTTCCGGGGTGGGTATCATCCCTCCCATTCTTCCGTAATGCTCCACCTTAATTTTCCCCTCAACTGCAAGTCTGACATCTTCAACCATCTGACCGGCGCTCAATTCCACAGAAAGCATCCCTTTAGTTTTTTTACTCAACCGGATAATTTGCTCATACGGAAAAGGCCACAAGGTAATTGGTCTGAATAATCCAACTTTTATACCCTCTTCCCTGGCTAATTGCAGAGACTTTTGACAGATCCTGGCACTGGTACCATAAGCTACAAAAACATAATCTGCGTCATTACAATCTATCTCTTCAAACAGTATTTCTTCCTCCCTGATCTTCTTATATTTTTCCTGTAACTTGTTATTGAACCTTTCCTGCCTTGCCGGATCCAGGTCCAGTGAAGTAATGATATTTGGTCCCCTGTCGGCAGGTTTTCCAACAGTAGCCCAGTCCGGATGAGTTTTCATGCGAGGTTCTTGCTCCTTGAACTTAACCTTCTCCATCATTTGTCCAATGGCTCCATCAGAAAGTATCATTACCGGATTCCTGTATTTGAAAGCCAGGTCGTAAGACAGGCTAACAAAATCAGCCATTTCCTGAACAGAGGCCGGGGCAAGTACAATAAGATTGTAGTCTCCATGTCCACCCCCTTTTGTTGCCTGAAAATAATCTGCCTGTCCCGGTTGAATAGTTCCAAGTCCCGGTCCTCCCCTGGCGACATTAACAATCAGGCATGGTAATTCTGCGCCAGCAATGTATGAAATTCCTTCCTGCATCAGGCTAATTCCTGGCGAAGAAGATGAGGTAAATACTTTCTTCCCGGCAGCGGCACCACCATACAACATATTAATAGAGGCAACCTCACTTTCAGCCTGCAAAACCACCATGCCTGTTCGCTCATGGGGTTTTTCAGCCATCAGATATTCCATCACCTCACTTTGAGGTGTAATTGGATATCCAAAATACCCATCTGTCCCTGCACGAATTGCTGCTTCAGCAATCGCCTCATTTCCTTTCATTAATTTATACTCTTCCATTCTATTTGATATAATTTAATATCACCCAATCTTTTTTCTATAAACTGTTATTACCCCATCCGGACATACTATTGCACAATTTGAACAACCGGTACATCCGTCAGGATCATTCAAATAAGCATAAGGATAACCTTTCCCATTCACTTCCACACTCATGGATATTACACTTGTTGGGCAGGCTGAAATACATATCTCGCAGCCTTTGCATTTCTCAATATCCACGACAATAGTTCCTTTTACTTTTGCCATTTTATCTTATTAGTTTATTGACTGAATTATTGATCTGAAAAATTCAAATGTAGTTATTTCTATCCTACCTGATTATGATATCCGTCACCAACTTTAATAACTTTTTAACACTCCTGACTGTAGGAGATCTTAAACTTCACAAAATCATTCTAAGTGTGATCCTTGTGAAAAGTTTTTAAACGTTGCTCCAAAACCTCAAACTGAGTCTTTTGCACCTGGGAAACACAAGCCCTTATCCCCTCTGTTTTTTCACTGCCTGTTATATCCAATGAAATTGCACTAATACCATAGTACAACAACTCTTCAAGCAGGTCCACTCCACTAAATCCAGGATAAGAGAAGGTGAAATAAAAACCGTCTGCAATTGGTTCATCCATATCCATGTCATAAACAATCCTGAACCCATTATCAGTAAATAACTTCTTCATTACCTTAGCTCTTTCACCGTATTCAATCACATCATCCCTGTAGTTATACCTTCCCTCATTCACCTCTTTTAATATTCCTGCCAATCCAAACTGGGCTGAATGACTTACCCCAGCTGACAAAGCGTACAAAGCTCCATAAATAATTGAATAACCGAAGCCATCAGAGGTATAAAATCTCTTTAGATCAGGATATTTTCTTGAAAACTGTTTGTCCCCTACAACCATCATTCCAACCCTTTGCCCTGCATAACTAAAGGCCTTAGAGCTGGAAATCAGAAGTATAAA
>DAOWNN010000151.1 GCA_030642585.1 Bacteroidota bacterium
ATGATTCAGCATGATGTAACTTCTCCACGTCCCTATTCACGTATTTACCTGGTAAGTGGTACCAAAGGGGTTGCAAGCAAGTATCCAGACCCGGTCCGTATTTCAACCGGACATGAGTGGGTTTCAGAGGAGGAGTTCAAATCAATAGAAGAAAAATACAGGCCAAAAATTGTTGAGAGGGTGGGAGAACTGGCAAAAGAGGTCGGTGGTCACGGAGGAATGGATTTTATCATGGACTGGCGCACCATTGATTGCCTCAGAAATGGACTGGCTCTTGATCAGGATGTTTACGATGCGGCCCTGTGGAGTTCCATCGTACCCTTAAGTGAATGGTCGGTTGCGAACCGCTCGAATTCCATTGATGTACCTGATTTTACCCGTGGTTCCTGGGAAAATAATCAGCCAGTGGATATATCCCTTGAGAAGGGAGGTACCACCAGGGTCCTGATGCAGGAGTATTCACATTAATTTCTCAGCATGGGAAATCGGGATCTTACCCACCATACACTTATCGTTTGTGTAAAATAATCAGGTATATATTATACAATTTAGATAATCTATTTGTATATTTGTAAGTATGATTTATATCTTGGATAAAATAAATGGGAAACTGATAAAATCTGAGATAGTGCCGATTGATAAAAGGAAAATTCCACTCAAAAAAGATGGTTGGAATTTTAATTGGCGACAATTATCAAAAGAGGAAAATGGCCAAACCTTTATTTTGAGAACAATAAATTCTCCCAACCAAGTAGAAGGAGCATTGCAGTTGAAATTTGAATACGATATGCTAGTAATGGATGCTTTGGAGTTAGCTCCTCATAATGTCGGACAAAAAAACAAGCGGTATGATTATGTTGCTGGTTGTCTGATAGCTTTTGCTTGTAGAGAAAGTTTTAAAATAGAAGGTGATTATAAAGGATTTATGACATTTGTCTCAAAAACTAACCTGATTGAGTGGTACGCTAAAAAATATGGAGCAGAATTAGCACTTGGCCAAAGGATGTTTATAGATTGGGAAAACGGAGAAAAATTGATTGAAAAGTATTTATGCAGAACAAAAATTGATTAGTCATGGAAAAGCCAAAAAATGAACCACAAGAAGGCATGTTGACAAAACGTATGGATTTTGGAACACAAGGGTTCGATGAATTTCAGGCTATTTTGTTGAAAAAATCAAAAAAATGCTCTGACGCTCAAAGAAGAAAAATTAATTTATTGACTTTCAAATACCAAATGGAAGATTATATAAACTCAGATAAGAGCGAGGTCAAATCTGCAGGAGAGTTTTTAAAAATCATCTTAAATTCTTTGCAAATACGACAAAATAAGTTTGCGGATTATTTAGGTTTAAAACCATCAAATTTAAGTAAACTAATTAGTGGAGAGCGTTCGATAAACTATGAATTAGCATTGATTTTTGGTCATTTATTTAACCATAATCCGATGCTATGGATTGAGATACAAGCAAAAAATGAGCTTCATAGATTATTAAATGCTGAGAGTGGTAAATATTCTGATTATTCTTTAAATGACTTGATAAAAGAAGAAAGAAATGCGGTATAACAGGCGTTAAAAATTAATTGCCGGTTTAGTACTTTTTGAAAGTTTTGTCAGATGTTTATTTGTTGATTACAGGCAGGATGATACAGGAAGGATATGCCGGACTATGGTAAATAGTCTGTTCTGCATTTATCATTGTCGTATCAGTTGCGAAATATTTGCCTGTATTCAGATTTCTGTCAAATCTCGGAAAATTACTACTAGAAATCTCAACACGTACGCGATGCCCTTCCAAAAATACATTGGAGGTTGCCCAGAGGTCGATACTGTATTCATAGATCTTTCCGGGAGAGATATTTGAAGGAGGAACATCGGGATTCCGGTGATCGGCACGGATGATGCCTTCACAGATCCGGATCGCCCTGCCATTAGGATAAACATCAACAAGCCTGGCTGTAAAATCTGTATTAACGGCAGAACTGGAAGCGTAAACAACGGCGTTAACCGGACCGGTTACCTCCAGGTCATTTTTTAATGGCGGAGTAGTATAGACCAAAACATCCTGGCGCTCTTCAACCGGCCTCTGATCATAAGGACCCATGGTTCCGATTGTGGGTACCGGATCATCCGGTCGGTATACGAACCGATCCTCAGACTCATTTCTGGGGCGTTTTGTGTTCAGTTTGCCGTCACCTTCGAACGTATTAGCATTTCCCTTGCTATGGAAATAGTATTTTTGATAATCCGTTCTTGAAAGGGGCCATTCATATTCATAACGCCACTCATTTATACCCATAACAAAAATCTTGACAGGCGGTTCCTGCATGACTCCGTTATCCACTCCTTTTAGCTGGCTGTCAAACCATCGAAGCCTGAATTCGGTACTGTTAAACAGAGCTTCTTCTCCGAAATCCAGCTCCCCGACCTTACGTTTTCCCGTGCTATGAACCCACGGTCCAATCAGGAGCTTCTGCTTTTTCCTGATTTCCGGGTCTATATCCGGGGCTGTCATTTTTATATAGTTATTGATAGTACCTGCAAGCAGGATATCATACCAGCCACCGATATTATATATTGAAGCCCTGATATTGGAATAAGCATCACCCACACTGGTCCCGGCCCAGTACAGATCATGTTCCGGGTGAGATAACCAGTCCCTCACAAATGAAATTTTCCATCCCAATGCCCTGTCCTGCTCTATTAAAGGCAGTGTCATTAAAATACTATCTATCTTATCTGTAATGGATGATCTGCTTACATTATAGGGCTTTGTCATTTCAAAGCTCCAGGGTGTAAACAGATCAAGCCTGAAGGCACCATTCTGGTATACCACATCATGAAGGTCGGAAAAAGTTACGACCGGGATCATTGTTACAAGATATTGACTCTGAAGAGGAGCAGGCATCCATTGAGTAAATCCCACGTATGAACCTCCGTATGTGCCTATTTTTCCGTTACACCATGCTTGTTTCCCTATCCACTGCTGGGTATCATATCCATCAAGCGCTTCGGGTTGATTAGCATTAAAAATACCCTCAGAATCACCTATTCCGCGTGTATCCTGAATGACAACAGCATACCCTCGTTGTGCAAAAAAATGAGCATTACGGTTGCCTTTTCCTCCATTTCCATACGGAGTTCTCATGAGCAGGACTGGAAATTTACCAATTGTATCCGGTCGGTAAATGTTGGTAGAAAGCCTGACGCCATCACGCATGGCAAGTTTCACACCTATTTCCTCCTTCACCGGGAGAAAACTTTGAGTTACTTCCTGTGCCACACCGTAACCAGGGACCATCAACAATACAGCCCATATAAGGATAAGCGGTTTCAGGTTAAATCTTCTTTTCATAGCGGTGATTTTATATGATTGTATTTTATTTTTTTCGAGGAATTATACTATACTCATAACCTGCTAACCCGGGAGTACCATTATTAGAGATTCCTTCAGTTCTGATATCAATCGTTGTGATATTATCTGTATTGAAGAATGATACACTGGCCTCTCCGTTTGAATCTGTTATGAGCAAAGGATTCCAGTATATCAAAGATCTTAAATCCGGTTTGCTTTTATCTGTTTCCGGGAAATGATCATATTCAGGCGAGTAAAAATCCCTTGAATTATAAAATCCCTGAAATTCTATAATACTGTTATCAGGTATATCAGCGGATGTAATTGCCCCTTTCTTTGTGTAGATAGCTACAACTCCATTTTCACCCGGGAAACCAAATTGGCGTATCTTACTGATAGAATTGATAACCTCAATGGTTTCAACATCATCCGGGGATAAATCCAGTACGAAGGTTTTATTAAAAGTAGGAAGTCCGTCTACAAAGAATAGAGGCTGATGGTTAAAATCTTTCACATATTCAGATGAATATACCCTGATTTTATCTCCTCCTTTTTTGTATTTTAAGCTAACAAAGGGGACTATTTCTCTGAATACCTCTGCCATTGTAGGGAAAGGGTTATATTCATCCAGACTGATTGTATGGTCTGTTGTCTCAAAATAGCGGTTTGTTTCAGCTCCCGGATCATTAATCTCCGGATCTTCTTGATCTATTAAGCTGTTCTCAGCAGAGTAATTAAATGAAGATTCTATTTGAGCCTTCTCTTCTCTTTTTTTCAGACAGTTTTTCATCTCTGGGCTCACGAATGATAATTCTTTCCCGACTGCAGGTTGATATCCTGGCCAGTTGTTTTCAATTTTGATATTGTACTTAGGACGTTGCCCTTTTAGATCTGTCACATCAAAAAACAGAGACTCTTTTTCATAAGTCGCATCTATAGTAAAATGAAAAAATCCATTTTCGTCTAGAAATCTGCTGTATGGCTTCTTTTCCTTAAGCATTAATAACGAAACGCGTGTTAATCCTGTCTGGGTCTCATTTAAGGGATATAACACCTGCCCTATTCTTGCAAAACGATTCTTCTCAAAATCATAGTTGATAGCAGGCCATTTATCATTCAGAATATCTTTCCACAGAAACCTTCTCCAGCCCTGGGTTAGCATCAGGAAATCCAAAGCTGTTTCGGAATCGGGATTATCTTTTATAAAATAGAATGCCGGTTGTTCAATGTTCCCTTTTAGTTCAGAGGTAAGCAAAAGGTTGCTAAGAATGTTATCGCCAAATTTTTCTACACCGGCGACCTGCCCTGCATCTGTGACAGCCAAAGAAAAATTACCTGCTACCGGATCTCCGTTCAAGTTGCTGACTGATAAATTCAAAAGAACTTTCTCTCTTGGGTTATATGTTTTTTTGTCTGTCTCGATCGTTACCTGAAGAGCATCATGATGGTTAATAAAAACCAAACGTTCGCATTCAGAATTTCCTTCTGCATTAAACAAAGTGATTTGAACAATACCGGACGGCAAATTCTTTTTTGGAATGGTAGCGACAAATGATGATCCCCTATCGAAATTTCCATTGGCTGTATAGTAGATTTGCCCGGCGGTCTGCACCACTAATAAAACCTCTCCGGTATTATCATTTACAAATGCTTCGTTAGTCTGAACAATAACCCTGATGAGATCACCGGAGGAATTATCGACAGTCATTACCAGACCCTTTTCCAATACATCGGGCAGCGCATAATTGATACTCTTATCACTCTTAGTAAAGAGGTTTGCAAAATAGGTCTTGCCTTTTTCGGGTTTCAGTAAAAATATCCCCATGCCCAGATGGAAACTCTCAAAGGGAATTATAACATTACCAGCCTGGTCAGTAATTTCACCTTTTACATGAATGCCTTCGCCTGATTCGTCTATTGCTTTGAATGCCACTTTGCTTGTCACCCCGGAAACCAAAGACCCGCCTTCAGGAAAAAATTGCAAGTCGGCTTTTTTATTTACAGGTTCCCCACCCATTGCCTGTTCGGAAGAATCCGTTTTAGCAATATCATATTCTATCTGTGGATCAAATAGTAATATCTCTTTCGTAAAGAAAAACTCCTGATCAAAATTCCTCATCCAGTTGGTATAGGCCCTTACCTGGTATTTCCCGTGAAGCAGGGATTCCGGTAGTAAAAACTCCCCGTTTGCAGAGCCATTTCCGGCTTTTAGTATTTGGCGGATAATGACTTCCCCGTTTTCATCTAACAGTTCGGTATAAATTATTTCACTTAAGGAAGAGGGGATATTACCGGCGGCATTTACAAGATAGGCTTTATACCAGATAGTTTCACCCGGTATATAAAAAGGTTTATCAAAATGGAGATATATTTTTTCCTGCGGATAAGCTTTATTGAATTTTTCAAATTGAATTGCAATCTTATCTTTTACCTGGTCCAAGTCTTGAGAGAAAGAATTGAAACCGGATATAGATAAAATCACAAAAGCAGCAAG
>DAOWNN010000042.1 GCA_030642585.1 Bacteroidota bacterium
ACCGCAATGAACGCTCGTATTTTTATACACAATATAGTTTCATAATCTTAATACAAACCCAACATATCTATGATTGACTAATTGTGACAATATCTTTTAGACTAAGAAATGTGATTGCGATTTGCAAATTATTCATTTGGGCGTCTCGTGCGAAAAACAGGAAATATTTTAGACTTCCTCACTTTTAGATTTTTGACAACCTTCGACATTTGGACTATTAGACTCTTTGACCTTTGGGACTCTTAAACCTTTAAGAGCGCTTCATTCAAAGATTCAAATCTTAGCTTATAATCTTTGATGGAAAGATTAATCACCTTATAGGCTTCCTCAATATCATAGGTGTGAGTAATTTCACAGTCTCTTTTATTTCCCGGAAGGTCTTTGTAGGTGAGAAAATAATGCTTTAACCTGGCTAATATCATTTCCGGGATATCGGAAATATTCCGGTATGCGCCATAAACAGCATCATTATTCAATATTGCAATAATCTTATCATCTGCCTCATTTCTGTCAATCACCCTAAAACCACCAATTGGCCTGGCTCTGACCAGAATATCTCCATGAGTAATTTCCTTTTCCGTAAGGATCAGAATATCAATAGGGTCATTATCTCCTGTTATGCTCTTATCCCCGGTTTTTTCGCGACTAAATTCAGCAACATTATCTCCACTAAATGTTTGGGGAATAAAACCATAAAGGGCGGGAACAATGTTTGAATATTTTTGTGGCCGGTCAATTTTCAAATAACCACTTACCTTATCTACCTCGTATTTTACAGTATCTGTAGGAACCATTTCAATAAAACAGGTAAGTACCTCCGGAGCTTCATCACCTATTTCCACTCCATGCCAGGGATGCGACTTATATCTCAATCCCATCAAACGGCCAATCGGGTCCATTATTCTACTCATTTCCAAAGGTTTTATGTTTGTTGTTCGAGTTTAAAGTTACTATTTAACGTGAGTTCGATGTAAGAAAAACCATAACTTTTAATAACATTCACTTTTCAGTAACAAATGAAGAAAATGAACTGCTCGCAAATCTGTAAAGGATCCCTTTGTGCCAGGGCTGTTCAGGTATCAAAATTAAATCACAATATAGAAACCAGGGATTCCAGGATCATCATCCTCGACCCTTTTAGCAGTATTAATGAATTCTCCAATGGATTCCTCGTAAGATATTTGAGACAATCATCCGTAGAAGAAAAGCTTTGAAAGGATGTATGGATAGCAGCTTTTTTAAAATTATTGCCCACAAAAATCACTCTCATATCTTTGAACCCCTCTAATAAATGTACCAGTTTAATGTGCTCCTCCAGAGAATCGGGGCCAAGTTCAAACATATCTCCCAGGATAAGCACCTTATTCTTCCCACTTAAATTCATAAAACTCTCAATTGCCACAATCATGCTTGAAGGGTTAGCGTTATATGAATCAAGTACCAGAATATTTTCTTTCCTGGAACGCTGAATTTGTGACCGGTTATTCGCTGGAGAATAAGATTCTATGGCTTCAATTATCTTTCTCCGGGCAATACCAAAATAGCTCCCTACAGAAATAGCTGCAACAATATTTACGAGGTTATAACTTCCAAATAGCCGGGTATTGATCTCTAGCTTCTCCCCATTGTTCCTCCATACTAACTTCAAAAAAGGGTCTGCTCCAAGCACCTCAAAATCACCAACTCCAGTTCCTTTTATAGAATATGGAACTATTCGAGAACCCGGAGGAGAAACATCATTAAGTATTTGGTCATCACTATTCCTGAAAATAACTCCTTTGTTTTCACCAAGCCAGGTATATAGCTCAGATTTTGCCTGAATTACTCCTTCCTCAGACCCAAAGCCCTCAATATGGGCATATCCAATATTGGTGATCAATCCATGTGTTGGTTTCGAAATTTCACAAAGACGGCGAATTTCTCCAATATGATTGGCCCCCATTTCAATCACTGCTATCTCTATTCCTCTTTTCAACCTTAAGAGTGTAAGCGGCAGTCCAATATGATTGTTCAGGTTACCAAGGGTAGACAATACCCTCTTGCTTGTTCCAAGCACAGCAGAAATAAGTTCCCTGGTGGTAGTTTTACCATTCGAGCCTGTAATTGCAATAAGTTCAACATGAAATTGCTCCCTGTGATATTCAGCCAGAGCCTGTAATGTGGTCAGGCTATCCTCTACAAGAATGGTTCGCCTATCTTTCAGGTATTGCCTTTCATCAATTACAGCATAAGAACATCCCCTGGTAAGAGCATCATAAGCATGTTCATTTCCATTAAAATTTTCTCCTTTCAATGCAAAGAAAATGCTACCTGGCAGTATTTTCCGGGAATCTGTACAAATGGACCCTGCCTCTAAGAATAATTTGTATATATCCTGAATTCTCATTTAGCCGAACTAAAAAAACCTCATTCAAAAAATGAGGTTTTTCGGTATCATTTAAAAAATATCCATTAGTATCCACCTGGAGATCCAACACGGATCATAGCACACCTAAAGCCTAAATCATCTCTTGATGAACTCTGGTCAAGATAGCGTCTGGCACCCGGGGTTAGCCAATAAGGCTTATCTCTCCATGATCCACCCTTAAACACCCTTGAATTATCATTTATCAATGTATTAAAATCTCCAACTTTCTGTGTGTACATAGATCCCTCCACATCATCACCAGACCAACCGGTATCCTCATCTCCTAAAAGAGACGACCTTTTATCCCCATCCTGGAAATTCCGGTAGTCTGATTTTGTATAATTATATCTTCCAGCCATTCTTGAGGGGTTCATCTGTACATATTTTAATCTTCCCAGGCTATCTTTTTCAACCAGAGACCCATCTTCACTTCTTTCCAGGTCCATAAAAACATTTCCCCGATAAGGATTAAATTCATCCAGATCTTCAGAACTCATATCCCTGTATACATCAGCAACCCACTCATTCACATTCCCGGCCATACAAAATAGGTTGTTATCATTTTTCCAATAAGACTGAACCGGTGCTGTAACGCTTGCGTTGTCATTTAAATGTCCAGCAACTCCCATAAGGTCTCCACGTCCACGTGTAAGGTTAGCCATAAATTTACCACGATTTTTCCTGTCAGCATTTCTCAGGTAATGTCCATCCCAGGGGTAAACCCTTCTTTCATAAACTCTTTCTTCAAATGTATTACCAATCAATGCAAGTGCAGCATATTCCCATTCTGCTTCAGTTGGGAGCCTGTATCTTGGTAGCAGTAATCCATCCTCCATCATCACCCTTCTTTCTTCAGCACTTGGATCCATACTGGGAAGATTCTGGTTTACAATACCTTCATATTGTCCGGCCAGATAAGCTTCAGTATTAAAATTATTTTCATTTAGCTGATTTGGATCATAATCAAGAATTCCTTCCTGAATCATGATCATTTCATTTACCCTATCCCCTCTCCATGCACAATATTCATTTGCCTGCTCCCAGGTAACACCCACAACAGGATATTCATTATAAGATGGATAACGGAAATAGTATTTTACATAAGGTTCATTATATCCCAGAGGGCTTCTCCAGACAAGAGTGTCAGGCAAAGCTTTTACAAACACTTCAGGGTAATCTGCATATACCCTTGAAATCCAATGAAGGTATTCTCTATAATCTACATTCCGTACCTCTGTTTCATCAATATAAAAAGAAGATACGGTAATCCGTCGGGGAACGTTATTCCAATCAAACATCACGTCCTGCTCCACCCTTCCCATAGTAAAAGTACCACCTTCAATAAGGACGAGTCCGGGACCTGTCACCTGCTCGTGTTCCTGTATCACTTCAAAACCACCCAATTCCGGACTGTTATAAGCCCAACCCGTTGTAGATGACTCATTTGATCCTCCACCCCCTAATAAGCTACAAGAGGTAATAAAAGAAAATCCAATAAGAATTATTACAAGCGTTCTGAAATTTTTAAAATTCATGATATTCCAGTTTTTATTGTGGATTAGTACTAATTTTCAAATATAATTAAAATATCTTCAAAGAATCATAATTTTACCCAAATAACTAATTCGCAGGTAATTTTATTGTGCGAAGCAATCTGGTTTCATGAAATTCTTTCAATCTAATAAGAACACTTAGTTCATGCGTTCCTCCAGGAGCCTTATATACAGAAGAATTGCTCATAAATACATCATAACTATACGAAAAATTTACCAAAGGGTTTGAAAACCCAAGCGAAAAACTTAGAAATGAAGAATTAAATTGAAGATCATGGTGTAGCTGTATACCCACAGAGACAGGAGATTTACTCAAAATAAATCCGAAGTTAAAGTAACTAAAAGGTTTTTGGTAATAGTATTGAATCCCCGGGCTAATAATCCATGAATCATCACGACCAGATCGCTTAGTCAGCAATAAATTCCGGGTTAAATGGAGTCCAAATTTCCTGGAAAGCTGAAATTCATCCCTTTGTGATTCAGAAATAGCCGGTTTTGCCAGGTGATGAACAGCAAAGCCTCCAAACCATTCCCCTGAGTATGCAATAAACCCAGCACTGTAATCCATGTAGAATTTTTGACTATTCGTCATATTTTCCAGGGAAATATTACTTTCTCTGACAATCATATCGTAAAAAATTAAATCATCTACTCGTAAATTTCTTTGGTTTGCGGATACCTGGAATCCAGTTTGCAGAAATAATGTACTGCTAACCTGAAGCTTATAAACATATATTAGGGAAAGATTAACCATATTCAATACACTTCCAGACCTGTCGTTCATGGCAATAAGCCCAAAACCACCATGCAAAACATCACTTGGCTGATCATAGGAAGCATAAAAAGTCTCAAACTTTGTTGAGCTGCCAGGCCACTGGTTTCTGTACGATAAGGATAAATTACTATGTGCCTGCGCACCAGCAAAGGCCGGATTTGTATAAAGAAGATTTGTATATACCTGCGAAAAATAAGGATCCTGTGCTTCTGAAAACCCCGTACTTAAGGAGAATATTATCAGAAACATAAGAAATCCGGATAAACCACCAGGTGAAATACTATTTTTGATCTTTTTACGCACAAAAATTCTGAATAATTAACATTAGGGAGAATAGACGAAATTAACAATAAAAAAAAAATATAATCGTTTAAATCTGGAAACAGATAATTATGAGTTTTATTGCAGGAATTTGCACAAATCAGCAAACATAATCTCTGTACTTACTGTAGAAATTAATAATCTCATTGAAGTTAATTCTCCATATATCTCTTTTCCTGTTCCTGTTATTTATTCCAATTAAAGGAGGTACACAGGGCTTATCTCTTTCCCGAAAGATTGAGGGTCTGTCTTTAAAGCGAGTTGAGGATGTATTTGCAGAGCCATCTTTATCAGATAGCCGTAGTTATTTACTCCATTTTAATCATTGCTCTTACAATTCAAACTTATTACCTGTGTACAATGAATTGATTGAGATACCCGGGCATATAAGCTCCCCCGAATTCAAGATCCAGATAAAAAAGACTAAAGCAATGGATCCTGCCATTGTATCAATCGCAGAACTCCAATATTTAATCGGGGCCGGACTAAGTATTAAGGCAGATTTTTATAAAATTCGTAAGAAGAATTACCTTGAATTGAGCTTTATCCCTTTTAGAAAAGAAGAAGCTACCGGAATAATTCAGCAGGTAGTGGCTTTTGATATTCTTATTTACTCCAAATCCAAAAAGCCGCAAAAACCAATAAAGAAATCTTCTGTTCCGGAAAGTTCTGTTTTAAGCACAGGCAATTGGGTAAAACTTAAGATCAGGGAAACAGGTATCTATAAATTGAATTATGGAGAACTTGCAGGGCTGATAAGTGATCCATCGAATCCGCAAATATTTGGAAACGGAGGCAAAATGCTTCCTGTAATGAACTTTGAACCCAGAGATACCGGATTGATTAAAAATGCAATCTGGCTGGAAAAAGGAGTAGATGGAATTTTTAATGAGGGAGATTATATGCTCTTTTATGGACAGGGTCCAATTAGCTGGGAGTACAATACAACAGACTCTATGTTTTTGCATAAAATACACTTCTACGATGAATCATCCTATTACTTTTTAACTTCCGGAAATGGAGTTTCAAAAATCATTCAAAATATTGAAGCACCTGTTGCTCCCCCCGATCAGGAGATTTATCAATACGATCAATATTATATGCATGAACTGGAAACCGAGAACCTGATCCGTTCGGGAATTCAATGGTTTGAGTCCTTACCTCCCTCTCCCCCTACTGAAATTGTATTTCCCGGCGAAAATATCTCCCCCGGATCAACCGGGAAACTAAAAATACGCGTGCTTGCAAGATCAGCAAACTCCTCTACCTTTAATATAGAACTGAATGACCAATTCTTGACAAGCTTATCAGTTTCTTCAGTTGTACTTGAAAGCCATACTTCATATTATGCGAGAACACAGGTGAAAACAACATCTTTCTCACCTGCACCAGAAACTTTAAGATTTGAATTGGAACCTAATACCCTAAATCCATCATCATCGAAATTCTGGCTTGATTTCCTGACAATAAACCTGAGAAAAGATCTTGTTTTTGAGGAGGCGCAAATGCAGTTCAGGGATATTGAATCATTGCAAGCAGCCTCAACAGGGAGATTTCATTTGAAACACAATGAAAGTGATCTGCATGTCTGGGATATTACAGACATACATAATATTGGGAACATCATTCTCCAGCCTGAATCTGCCGGGTCCTGTTTTATTGCAGCTACTGATTCTCTCAGAGAATATATTGCGTTTCATAGCCAGGGCTTCCTGACCCCCGAGATCTATAATAACAAACTGCCTAACCAGGATCTCAGATCCATTGTAAACCAGGATATGATAATTGTTGCCCCGGCAATCTTTAATGAACAGGCAGAACGTGTTGCAGCATTTCACAGGGATAAAGACCATCTGGTTGTACGGGTTGTAGAACCCGAAGAAATATATAATGAGTTTTCATCGGGCAAAAGAGATCCTTCTGCCATTCGGGACTTTATGAAAAATATATATGATCATTCCGATTCCGGAAGCATATTAAAGTACCTATTGCTATATGGAGATGGTTCTTTTGATAACAGATCTGATCATGAAAATAATTCCAACTATATTCCTACGTATCAGTCGTGGAATTCATTGAGTCCTGTTCAATCCTACGTTACTGACGATTTTTACGGATTACTTGATGATTTAGAGGGAGGTGCTATCGGCCTGATAGATATTGGTATTGGGAGAATTCCGTCTAACACCATCGCTGAAGCAACCATAGTGGCAGATAAAATTCTGAGCTATTATGATACCACCTCCTATAGTGATTGGAAAAACCAGCTTTGTTTCGTTGGTGATGATGAGGACAACAACATACATATGAGAGATGCCAATACCCTCTGTGAGAATCTGGATACCCTCTATCCATCTTTCAATATAAACAAGATTTTCCTGGATGCATATGAACAGGTTGCCACTCCTGCTGGCGAATCGTACCCCGATGTTAATAAAGCAATCAATGAAACAATTGAATCAGGAATACTTATTTTTAACTATACCGGACATGGTAACGAAAGAGGACTGGCACATGAAGATATACTGGGGCTAAATGATATTAAGTCATGGACCAACAAAAAGAAACTTCCTCTTTTTATCACTGCAACTTGTGAATTTAGCAGATTTGATGACATTGACAAGGACATTTATGGGGAGATTACCAAAAAAACTTCAGCAGGAGAACATGTTTTACTGAATCCTGAAGGAGGGGGTATTGCACTTCTCACAACAACCAGGCTGGTATATTCCAGTCCGAATTTCATACTTAATCAGAATTTCTATAAATATGCGTTTGAGAATGATGCCAATGGGGTTCAATATAGTCTTGGAGATGTCTTGCGCCTTACTAAAAATGAATCAGGTACCGGTATCAATAAAAGAAACTTTACACTCCTTGGAGATCCTGCATTAAAACTTGCATATCCAAAACAATTTGTCATTACTGATTCAATCAATGGTGTCTCAACAACATCTTATCATGATACACTTAAGGGTTTAAGCCTGTACACCATCACAGGACATATTGAAAACCACCACGGTGATACCCTAAATGATATGGAAGGTACTGTAATTCCTGCTGTATACGATAAGAAAAGCACTGTCAGAACCTTGAGTAACAATGGTACAGCCATCATGGAGTTCGAGGTTCAGAATAAAATTCTCTACAAAGGAAGGGCAAGTATCCATCAGGGTCAATTCAATTTCACCTTTCAGGTTCCGAAAGATATTTCTTTTCAACCAGGACCAGAGAAAATAAGTTACTATGCACAGGCCCGGGAAAAAGAGATTGATGCCAGGGGATATTTGCAGGATCTTATGATCGGGGGGATCTCAGATACTGTTGAAGCAGATCTGTATGGCCCGGAAATCAAGCTTTACATGAATGATGAACATTTCAGATCAGGGGGTATTACAGACAACAGCCCGGTTCTTTTTGCCCTGGTTTCTGACGAATCTGGAATAAATACCATAGGCACGGGGATCGGGCATGATATTGTGGCTATCCTGGATGATGATTTTTCTAACCCATTTATCCTGAATAATTATTTTGAATCTGATCTTGATACTTACAAGAGTGGAAGTATCTGTTTTCCATTTTCAAACCTGTCGAAAGGGAACCATACTCTAAGCCTTAAAGTATGGGATGTCTATAACAACTCATCAACGGTAAGCATCAGCTTCAAGGTGTCTTCAAAAGAGACTGTTTTACAGAATATTATGAATTACCCAAATCCCTTTTCATTTGGCACAAGTTTTAGCCTGGAACACAATTTACCTGATACTGATCTTCTTGTTACGATATATATTTATAACCTTTCCGGAAGAATAATAAAAACCATTCAGGAGCGTTTCTTTACAACAGGCTACCGGATTGATCCGATATACTGGGATGGTAAAAATGAAAATGGTAACTATGTGGAAAGTGGATTCTTTATCTACAGGGCTATTATAAGCAGCCAGGAAGGACAGATCAATGAGATTACAGGAAAAATGATTAAAATTAGATAAGTACACTACAAAACAGCTATATTTGTAATACGAATTTTAAATTTGAAATGACAAGAAAAATTAAAAGCTATATATTCGTTTTTGTTGCAGCTTTACTGATGACCCAGGCTGTCAATGCTCAAATTTCAAGGGGAGAGGTTACAGGTCAGCTCAATGCAATCCAGACTGCTGTTCCTTTTCTAACAATAGCCCCCGATTCACGAGCAGGAGCTATGGGTGATGCTGGAGTTGCTACCTCGCCTGATATTAATTCACAACACTGGAATCCTGCAAAGTATGCCTTTATTGAGGGCTCAGGAGGATTCTCCCTGTCTTATTCCCCCTGGCTCAGGAACCTGGTATCAGACATTAACCTTGCCTACCTTGCAGGATACTACAGGATTGATAAGAGGCAAGTTGTAAGTGCATCTATGCTGTATTTCTCATTGGGAAATATTGTCTTTACCGATATGTTTGCGAATGTTACAAGAAATTTTAATCCCAACGAATTTGCATTCGACCTGGCATATTCCAGGGCTTTCAGCGATTATATTTCAGGGGGAATTGCTTTCCGCTGGATCTATTCCAACCTTGCAGGTGGAGTAACCGTAAATGGAGCTGAGAGTAAACCCGGAAATTCGTTTGCTGCAGATATTTCAACATATTACAATAGAGATATTAAATTATTTGACCTGAATGGAAATGCAGGTTTCGGAGTAAATATTTCCAATATTGGAACAAAAATATCCTATACCGATGACAAAGATCCGGATTTTATACCCACCAACCTCAGAGTTGGAGGAATAATCGGTCTTGACATTGATGAATTCAATTCAATTGCCATTAGTCTTGAAATGAATAAGCTCCTTGTCCCCACGCCTCCCGTTTACTGGGAAGACGGTGACACAATGGATGATGGAACACTGATCACAGAAAATGAAACCTTTATTAAATACGGTATGGATCCCAATGTATCTGTTCCTGTTGGAATGTTCCAATCTTTTTACGATGCCCCTGGCGGCATCACCGAAGAGCTTCATGAAATTACTTATTCTGTTGCACTGGAATATTGGTACAACAAACAATTTGCCGTTAGGGGAGGCTATTTTCATGAACACTCAACCAAAGGAAACCGGAAATTCTTTACTATGGGAGTGGGACTTAAGCTAAATGTTCTGGATATCGACTTTTCCTATTTATTGCCCTTGCACCAGAACCATCCCCTTTCCAATACACTCAGGTTCTCACTTCTATTTTCTTTTGATCCTCCCAAAAATTAATAAGGAAAAATGCCCTACCGAATTGGAATCGGATATGATGTACATAAGTTAGGTGTGGGCCAGGACTTAAACCTGGGGGGAATTGTTATCCCAAATGATAAAGGAACCATAGGGCATTCCGATGCAGATGTATTGATACATGCCATTATAGATGCAATGCTGGGCGCTGCCAACCTTGGCGATATTGGATCACTTTTTCCTGACAGCAATTCAAAATATAAGGAAATTGACAGTAAAATACTGTTGAGAGAAACCAATAAACTAATCCAAAGATCGGGATATTCAATTGTAAATATTGATAGTACACTCTGCCTGCAAACACCGAAAATAAAAGATTATATTCCGGAAATGAAAGAGAAACTATCTTCGGTTCTTGCTATCGAAGAGGATCAGGTGTCTGTAAAGGCAACTACCACCGAAAAATTAGGATTCGTAGGGCGCCAGGAAGGAGTATCTGCTCAAGCAGTGGTTCTATTGGAGAAGAAATAAAAGAAAATATTGCCACTCCACTTCCAACTTCACCCTGAAAAAAACATATTAGCTTTGAGTTTAGAATGGTTTAGCCTGACAATTGCAGGTGCGAGTAACAATTATAAGAAAGCCACGAATGCACGGATGAAAAACGAATACACGAATGGAATAATGGAATAAAAACATAGAAACTTCTAATATGGTAATACCAGAAATAACCTCAGAGGCAGAATATATGGAGATTAGTGGTAATTCTCCCGCTTCCCTGTTTTACTTTTCACATGATGAGTGTAATGTTTGTAAAGTACTGAAACCCAAAGTGCATGAGCTTCTGCA
>DAOWNN010000285.1 GCA_030642585.1 Bacteroidota bacterium
AAGTATTCTTACCTCCTGATTCAGCCTGAAGTTGTTCTATTATTTGATCCTTTTCTCTGCTGGCAGATAAATAATTAGCCCTGTAAATAAACTCTAATGTATCAAGATAGGATTGAATATTTTTATTTGATTCATCCTCCAATTCTTTAGCAGTCAGGTCCCATTTCAATTTACCCAGGGAAATACCTGTTTCCTCCGATAATTTATTTATTTCATTACGAACCAGAGACATATTGTACTCAAGTTTCGTAGGATTTTCACCCAGCAAAGTAAGCTTTTCTGATTCATTCAGAACTCCCCGTATTTTTGGAAATAAGAATGAAGTCTTGAACAAAGCCCTGCTCATGGCATCTTCCTGGTAGAAAAAATTTCTCTGGAAACGATTGTTTTTAAATTGCTCCACTGCCAATGCTTCAAAAGTCCATCTTGAAATCATAAGGTCACCAATTACCGGGACGAATTCTGTGTGTTTTTTCAATGTTCTGAGTTTGTCAAAAGGCACAACAGTTCCACTAAACAGAATTTGGGGAACAAGAATCAGGGGAATCACTATGTAAATACTTGCTACAGTTTTTAATGCAGAAGAAATGTTCAGTCCTATCATATTGGCCATACTCGCAGCTGAAAAGAGGATAAGCCAATACTTCAGATTCATTCCCTCTATCTCAAGCATATAGTTACCGATTATGACAAAACACAACATTTGAATCGCAGAAATGCCCATTACTATCATGATCTTTGAATTGATATAGGCAAACCTGCTAAGGTGAAGAAAAGACTCTCTTTTCAGAATTAAGGCATCTTTGATTATCTCTTCTGCACTCAATATCATACCCAGAAACATTGCCACAATAACGGCCATAAACAGGTAGGATACTAAATTCGCATTACCACTAAAAATATATGCATCAGGATTGTCAGTGGTTCCAGCATAAAATTTAGTAAAATATCCAATTATGAAGGCCAATATAGGGGATTCCAGGAAAGTAATCAACATGTACTGTTTATTTTCCAATTTAGCCCTTATATCACGCATAGCAAATATTAAGAATTGTCTCCACCTGGGAGGCACCTTAAAATTTATTTGCGGCAAGGACATTTTTCTTACGGAAAAATTAAGTCTCGACTCCAGGTTTTGTTTATACTTCTCTGACCAGTCCCCGGGAGAAAACCTTCTTACATCCAGGAATCTCCCATATTCATTAACAAATTTGGTTTCTACAATTCCCAGTATCTGCTCCGGGTTGACATTACCACATGTTTCACATTGGCTATCATCAGGGTTCAATTGATTATTTTCTGTTCTGAAATAAACCTGGGCATCCAGGGGATCTCCCTGAAAAACTATATACCCCCCTTTATCCATCACAAGTATTTTATTGAACAATTTGTATATGTTCGAAGAAGGTTGATGTATATTTACAAGAACTATCTTACCATTAATGGTCTGCTTTTTAAGCAACAACATCACTGCCTCTGCATCCATTGAAGAAAGACCTGAAGTAGGTTCATCCACGAACAGGATAAGAGGTTCACGCATAAGTTCCAGTCCAATATTTAATCTTTTTCTTTGGCCTCCACTGATATACTTTTCAAGTGGATTTCCAACTTTTAAATACCTTACCTCATAGAGAGAAAGCTCTTTCAAAACTTTTATAACAAGCTTTAATATTTGAATTTCAGAATAATCGCTAAAACAAAGTTTAGCATTGTAGTATAAGTTCTGAAATACGGTAAGATCATCAATCAATAAATCATCCTGGGGAATGTATCCAATAATTCCTTCAAGTTTCTCCCGGAAATAATGCAGATTGAACCCATTAATCAAAATTTCGCCCTTTTGTGGTTCTACACTTCCATTGAGTACTTTTATCAAAGTAGATTTCCCTACCCCGCTCCCTCCCATTATTCCAATAAGATCACCTGCCTCTGAAGCCAGACTGAATTCTTGCACTCCATTATTGCTGTTATGGAATTTATATTCCACTCCCCTTGCAACATAGTTCAAATTTTTCTTTATGCTATCCTGAAAAAATCTGGAATTGAGTGTACTATAATATATAGGAGCTATTCTATTGCCCCGGATAAACGAATCATTGTCAAGAAATTCTATACTATTGGGCTTCATTTCCAGAGCATTCCTGTAAAGGAGTTCAGTTCCCAGGTATTTAACAATAAATAAATTACAGCTGTCAATATAGAGGGCTACAATCTGTCCCTCAAGGTTTTTCCAGCTCAGGTGCTTTTCAGATTCTTCCATTTCCTGCTCATTCTTATCAATAAGCAAAAGGTTGTTCTTTCTAATCCCCTGTATCCATGGACTGATAATAAAGGACTTAATATCTTCATATTCTTCACTGTCAATATAAAAAGCCTCCCTGACAGTGTCTAAAAATTCTGCTTCTTTCTCACTTATGATCCCATCCTCATTTGCAAATTCAATCATCCGGCTGAGTATCCTTATCTTTTCATGCTGTTGTAAAACTTCATTGCTCTTCTGGCAAATAACAAGCGCCTTAACAGACTGGGATGCCCTTCTTTTCCTTTCATCAATCCCACTCTTATTCTTTATATCAATTTTCTGTGCCTGATCAAGCATCTCCTCAAAACTGGTATTGTATTCTTCCAGTCTTTCCGGTTTCACAGTCCTGCTAAGGATCTTATTTATTATTTCATGAGCTTTACTGCTAATTTTACCTTCTTCAACATTTGCAATCAAGGCAAGTAACTGTAAAAGCGATTGGATGACGGACTCTTTCATGGCTTACTAAAATAAGTTCAAATATACGAAATATAAGATTTGAAGTCGAAAGATTGAAGGGACTAAAAGTCTAATATCAATTGTATAAGCCTATGTTATTTTATTTGAATTTTATACATTCGTGAAAACATTTTTTTTTATGGAAATAAAAGCATTTCAGGATTACTATCCAGAGGACCTGGCCCACTGCTATGGTTGTGGGAACTTGAACAAACACGGGCATCAAATTAAGAGTTATTGGGATGGAGACGAAACCATTGCTCATTTTAAACCTGAACCATATCATACTGCTATACCCGGTTATGTATACGGCGGTTTGATTGCCTCCCTGATTGATTGCCACAGTACGGGAACTGCTGCGGCTGCCAGGTATAAGGCGGAAAACAGGGATATGAGCAGTTTACCGGCCATTCGTTTTTTAACAGCCTCTTTAAAAGTTGACTATCTGAAACCCACACCTATTGATACCGTTTTGGAACTACGTGGAAAAGTGAAAGAAATTAAAGGACGGAAGGTAATTGTGGAAGTAAGCCTGACTGCAAAAGGAGTCTTATGTGCAAAAGGCGAAGTCATTACCGTAGAAATGCCTGATAAGATGGGATAAGGCACAGGGCGCAGGCTTGCCACGTGAAATGTGACGAAGGAACAAATTTCACTGTGGGCGCAGGGCAC
>DAOWNN010000305.1 GCA_030642585.1 Bacteroidota bacterium
GACTGGGTAAAATACAGGGAAACTGTAGAAGAATCAAATCTCAGTCTGTTTAAGGATTATAAAACACTTAAGTGAGGAAGAGTAGACTGATGGAATGGAATAGCAGGATTTATTTGAAGTTGAAGAAGAGGTAATTTTGGGGTAAGTCTTTTTGCCTTATTTATGTTTTTTTTACCATACAACAAATCCTGTTTTTCTTTTCAAACCTTCGAATTTCACAAGCTCAATTATTGATTGAGCAATTCCACATCAAAAACAAGATAGGCCTTGGGGGGGACTTTAGTTCCACTGCCAATTACGCCATATCCAAGAGTATGTGGTATTATTAGTGTAGCTTTGCCTCCTTTTTTCATCATGGCAATTCCCTCATCCCAACCATCAATTACTTGTCCCGCTCCAAGAGTGAAAGTTATAGGATCCTTACCAATAGAAGTATCGAATATCGTGCTATCAAGCAGCATGCCCGTATAATGTACACTTACCTCCGAGAGATGGAGTGGCTCTTCTCCTGTTCCTGCTAGTGTCTCAATATAATATAAGCCGCTTTCAGTAGGCTGAGTGCTTATTTGATTTGAATCAAGAAATGCCGCCAGATCTTCAGGATTATCAAAGTTTGCATCATCCACAAGATGCACATCATAAATGAGTGTAGTAAATCCAGGTATGGTATAATAACCATTGGAACCATAAGCCAACCACGAAGGAACTATAAATCTTGCCTTGCCTCCCCTTTTCATGTAGGAAACACCCTCATCAAAACCATCAAGAACTGAGCCTACTCCAATCTGAAAAATAAAAGGAGGTCCCTCTAAAGTTGATTGAAAAACAATTTCATCTAAAAACGAACCTGTAAAATGCACCCAAAGACTGTCGCCAGTTACCGGGGCTAATCCGGATCCTGTAAGAGAGTCAATAAAATACATCCCACTGCTGGTTGGAGGTACAGTAATATCATTGTCTCTAATATAATCTTTTAAAATTTCCTTTTCCCTGGCTCTTTGCTCTTCATCAAATTTCTTCAAACAGGATGAAAAAAAAATACTGAAACTTAAAAATATAAATACAAAAAGTCTGAAGTTAATTTGCTTATTCATATCGAATTATAAAATACAATTATTTTAAAAAAAATATTACAAAAAAAATCTAATGCAATAAAAAGTCAGTAGATTATCAAAGAACTTAACAAAAATCATGCCTGATATTTAAAAGATAGAAATGAGTTTTATATTAACCATTTTGAATAATCCGGCAACAATGAAACAAAATGTTTAATACTTTCTTCCAGAGATTCCAGGGACTCTCCTCCAGCAGCATTCAGGTGGCCCCCACCTCCAAAATGCCTGGCAGAAAATTCATTCGCCGGGAAGTTACCTCTGGAACGAAAAGAAATCTTTGTATGTCCGGATTTCTCAATGAACAGAGCAGAAAATCGGATTCCTTCAATACTAAGGGGCAAATTTACAAAGCCTTCGCTGTCACCCATCTTAAAATTATATTCTTTCATTTCTTTTTGAGAAAGGCCTATATAAGCAGTATGATACTCTGGTACAATTACCATTTTCTGATTTAAGCAATAGCCCATAAACTTCATTCGGCCGGCTGAATAATTATTATATATGCGGTCGTAGATATGGTCCTTATCGATACCTGACTGTAGTAGATGGGCTACCACCCGGAATGTAGCCGGATTTGATGAGTTAAAACTAAAACAACCGGTATCGGTCATGATCCCAACATAAAGACATTCACATAAATCTTTGTTATTTAAAGCCTGACCATCAAGCCTTTGAATAAGATGATAGACAAGTTCAGCAGTGGAACTTACATGAATAGTGGAAATCTCTACATCACAAAAATGTTTGGGATACGGATGATGATCAATCAAAATCCTGCTTGCTGTTTTATTTTCCTCCATTATCTCGCCCAATTTGCCCAGTCTTTTCAGATCATTGAAATCAAGTGAGAAAATAAGTTCTGCATTTTCTATATGCTCCCTGGCAACATCTGGCTCTTTATCATATTTAATTACAAAATCACTTCCGGGAAGCCAATGAAGAAATTCAGGATATTCATTTGGAACAATTATTTTCACATATTTTCCCTTCATTTCCAGGAAATGGTAGAGACCCAGGGATGAACCAATGGCATCACCATCCGGATTCTTATGGCTTAGAATAATAATTTTTTCAGCCTTTTCAACCAGTGACTTGAGTTCTTCTTCTTTATGTACCGATAAATATTCCATATAGTTTAAGAAAAGCAAAGATAAGAAAATCAATACAAGATTTCACTCAAATTTAGTCTACTTACTCCAGCTGCATGTAGCTATATTTTCCTATATTTGGGAAATTTAAAAACTTCAATAATGACAGGAAGATATACATTCTCTATGATCAAGCCAGATGCCGTAAGAAGCAATTACATTGGCCAGATAATCAGTGAGATTACCGAAGCAGGTTTTCAAATTCGTGCAATGAAATACACCAGCTTATCAACAAACCAGGCAAGAAGCTTTTACGCTGTTCATAAAGAAAGACCATTTTACAATGAACTGGTTGAATTTATGTGCTCGGGTCCAATTGTTGCCTTAGTGCTTGAAAATGAAAATGCAATTGAAAGTTTCAGAACGCTGATTGGAAGTACAGATCCATCAAAAGCAGAAAAGGGAACAATCCGCGAGAAATATGCGGAATCTATCCAAAACAACGCCGTTCATGGTTCTGATAGTGATGAGAATGCTGAAATTGAAGGCAATTTTTTCTTTTCGCAGCTTGAAAGATTCTAATAAGAAAGTTTAGTGAGTTTAGATAGTTTAGGAGTAGGTGTTTTGTCCAAACGGACTCAAAGGTTCTCAACATTCTCAACCTCTTATTTCAGTACAATCTCTTTGATTATCTCCTCCCCGGCCTTTTCATTTAAAGAATTTCTGAGGCTCTCCCGAAGCATCATCAATTCATTCTTAACAA
>DAOWNN010000077.1 GCA_030642585.1 Bacteroidota bacterium
AGTCAATTTCTTATTTTTAAGAAATAATTTCCTTACAGTATGAAAAACCAATATGCAAACCGCAAATTTGTACTTGGAGGCCTGCTGGTCTTAATTGGTTTAGTATACATCATAAGATTATTCCAACTTCAGATTCTTGACTTTTGTCCCCCAGCATCCTGCAAGAGGCCTTATCTATGACAGGAACGGGGAACTGATTGTTTATAATGAGGCGGCCTATGATTTAATGGTTGTCCCTTCTCAGGTTTCTGATTTTGACACCATAGATTTATGTGAAACGCTGAAACTTAAAAAGGAAACACTTATTAAAAAATTACAGGATGCTAAAAACTATTCCAGGTATGTTCCTTCGCCTGTGGTTACCCAGATATCTTCGGTTAATTATGCAAAGCTGCAGGAAAAGCTGTACAAATACCCTGGATTTTATGTGCAACCCCGCACATTGAGAAGGTACTCAAGAAATGTTGGAGCCCATATCCTGGGTTATGTTGGAGAGGTAGATGAAAAAAATATTTCTAAAAATTCATATTATAAATTAGGGGATTATATAGGTATCAGTGGCATTGAAAAATCATATGAGACTGCTCTTCGGGGTCGGAAAGGATTAAATATTTACCTGGTTGATGTTCATAGCCGGCGCAAGGGGCCATATCAAAACGGGCGGTTTGATACAGTGGTCATAGTAGGCTCAGATCTAACTGCTTGTTTTGACGTCAATCTTCAGGAATATGGTGAACAATTAATGTTAAACAAAATAGGGAGTATTGTTGCTATTGAGCCTTCAACCGGAGAAGTTCTCAGCTTGATTTCTTCTCCAACATATAAACCTTCTATGCTTATTGGAAGAATACGATCTGAGAATTACCTGAAGTTGATGCAGGATACGCTAAAACCCCTTTTCAACAGGGCCTTAATGGCAAGTTATCCTCCAGGGTCCACCTTCAAAACCATCAATGGTCTCATCGGGCTTCAGGAGAAAGTTCTGTTTCCCAATACAAGTTATTCATGTAATCTTGGATATTATGCCAGGGGTGTACATGTAGGTTGCCATGCTCATGATTCCCCTTTAATGCTTATCGATGCCGTTAAAAATTCTTGTAATTCCTACTTTTGCAATGTCTTCAGATCTATACTTGATGACCCTAAATTTTCTGATATCCATGATTCCTTCCAAAACTGGCGCAATCATCTTCTTTCCTTTGGACTGGGACAAAAACTTGGTACAGACTTTCCAAATGAACTGAATGGGTTTATACCAGAGGCATCCTATTTTGATCGCTACTATGGAGAAAAGGGATGGAGTTCACTTACCTTGATTTCCTTATCAATTGGCCAGGGAGAAATAGGTCTCACCCCTCTGCAAATGGCAAATATGACAGCAGTCATAGCAAACCGCGGATATTATCTCAATCCTCATATAGTAAGAAGTCAAAATGAGGACAATTTGCAAAAGCATTACTCAAGCATAGACTCCAGTTATTATTCAATCATCATTGAGGGAATGGATCTTGCAGTAAATGGTATTCCGGGAACTGGGAGCACTGCCCGAATTGCCCGAATTGACAGCATAGTGGTTTGTGGAAAAACCGGAACTGCACAAAATCCACATGGAGATGACCATTCTGTATTCATTGCATTTGCTCCTAAAGACAAACCACAAATTGCAATTGCAGTACTTGTTGAAAATGGTGGGTATGGTGCCACTTATGCGGCACCAATTGCCAGTTTAATGATTGAAAAGTATTTGAAAGAAAGCATAAAACGAAAATGGCTTGAAGACTATATTCTAAACACAGATCTGATCCATGAGCAGCAGGAGAATTAATTTATGGGTGAATATTGACTGGTCAATAATAGGGCTATACCTGGCATTGGTGTTCCTGGGGTGGGTCAATATTTATTCTGTTGAATACAATGAAGAAACCAGTGGGGTATTTGATCTGTCTCACAGATATGGAAAACAATTAATATGGATTATCCTGGCCCTGGTTCTGGCTTTCATATTTATTATTATTGATTCAAACTTTTTTGTGTATTTCGCCTACCCATTATACTTATTTATAATGGTACTGCTAATCGCAGTCTTGTTCCTGGGTAAAGAAATTCATGGTGCAAAATCATGGTTTGCAATTGGGGGGTTTCAATTCCAGCCATCGGAGTTTGCCAAGCTTATTACCGGTCTTGCCCTGGCCAGGTTCTTGAGTTCTACAAGTATAAACCTTAAAAATTTTCGTCATATTTTCAAATCATTCTCCATTCTTATTTTACCAGCTATTCTTATTAGTTTACAGCCCGATACAGGGTCCAGTCTGGTTTATGCATCCCTGGTTATAGTACTTTTCCGTGAGGGATTACCTGGAATTTATGTAATCATAGGCCTTTCAATGGCCGTTTTATTTATCCTGACCCTGATATTCAACAAATTATATATTGTAATAGGATTGATTTCTCTGGCATTTCTATTCTACTTTCTATTACAAGCTAGGAAAAAAACTGTTTTTATCGGACTTGCAATTTTTGTTGTAAGTGGCGTAGTATTCAAAATTTTTAATGAGTTATTTTCGTTGGATCTAAGTAATTCACTGATCATTCTCATCACTCTTCTTGTAACTGGTATTGCTTATTCAATTCTTTCGTACGTTCATAAGTTAAAATATGTTCTGGCAATATATTTATTTGTGGCTGGAGCAATTACTTTTACATATTCCGTTGATTATGTGTTTCATAATATACTGGAAGAACATCAACAGAAAAGAATTAATGTAGTACTGGGGGTTGAATCTGATCCGCTTGGAAGTGGTTATAATGTTAACCAATCAAAAATTGCGATAGGGTCAGGCGGATTTTGGGGAAAAGGATTCCTGAGAGGAACACAAACCAAATTCAATTTTGTGCCGGAACAGAGTACCGACTTTATTTTTTGTACTGTTGGTGAAGAATGGGGATTTGTTGGAGGAGTAGTCCTTATCAGCCTTTTCATGCTCCTTTTGTTTCGAATTTTATATATAGCCGAGCGACAACGAACTAAATTTAACAGGATATATGGATATTCTGTCTTCTCCATCCTGTTTTTCCATTTTGTAATAAATATAGGGATGACAATTGGATTGGTTCCTGTAATTGGTATTCCTCTGCCCTTTATTAGTTATGGTGGATCATCGCTTTGGGCTTTCACAATTTTAATTTTCATTTTTCTGAAAATGGATGCCTCCAGGACAGAATCACTCTAATAAAAGATTAAAGATAAAAGCTTTTATCTTTATTCAGGCACTTGGCAAAAATCGGTCTCTGTATTCAATTTCCGGAAAGAATATTCTGAAGTTTTGATGAATGGAATTAATAAGTTCAGGGAAAAATTCCATGAAATGATCTTCAAGTTCTGAGTGGTGTTTTTGCAAAACAGATATCCCAAATTCTGCTTCATCCGGAAGTGAGGTTCTAAGGCTCATTTTTGTCAGCACTTCCTGCATACCTTCAACAGAACCATATCTTTTTAACCAGTTCCTCAGTATAAAGAAAGGAAAATATTTCTTCACCTCAGCAGGAAAATACTTAGCGTTTCTTAACAGAATTTCATAGGAAGTATAAATGAATTCATTCAGTGGAACATTTGAAAAACAGGCCCAGTTCTCCGAAAGGAAAAAATCATAAAATATATCTATTACTATCCCGGAATACTTTCCATATCCACTATTCAAAAGAAACTTGCTTTTATGAACCAGAGGGTGTGTATCCGTGTAAGAATCAATAAACCTGTGCAATTTTATCCCGAACTGAACCATCTCAGGATATACTTCAAATTTTCTGCCCTTTACAGCATCACCAATAAAATTTCCTGTAAGAACAAGTTCAGAACTACCGGAAAGATATATGTGAGCAAGAATATTCATAGTAAAACAAGGTATCAACGCTATTATTTATCCTCAAAAATTATACCAATCCACAAGAAACATGGGCTATTCTTATATATTTTGACCCATGAATTTAAATTCAGTTTTGCCGAAAGATTTTCGGGACATTAGTGCATTCGTTTTTCATCCGTGCATTCGTGACCTTTTTATCTTTTCCATTATCCCGCCACTCCTTCTCTATCTTTTCAATATCTTATGAGAATTATCAGTTCATAGACCATTTAAAAGCCTTACATTTAGCTTTTCAGATATAAAATATTCACCAATATAAAACACTCAAATTATGGCCAGGAAAAATATTATTATTATCGGTGCTGCTGGCAGAGATTTTCATAATTTCAACACATATTATAGAGATGATGAAAACTCTAATGTAGTTGCGTTCACCGCAGCACAAATTCCTGATATCGACGGAAGAAAGTACCCAAAAGAACTTGCCGGGAAGTTATATCCAAATGGGATTCCGATTTACCTTGAATCTGAATTGGCCCGATTAATCAAGGAGTTGAATATTGATGATTGTGTATTTTCTTATAGTGATGTTACTTATCAAAAAGTAATGTCTGTGAGTGCCATAGTCAATTCAGCAGGAGCAAACTTTATTTTACTGGGTCCCGGTGACACCATGGTAAAAAGTGAAAAACCATTAATAGCTGTTGGCGCAATCAGAACAGGATGTGGCAAAAGTCAAACCTCACGAAAAGTAATTGAGATACTTATGAAAAAGGGACTGAAGGTAGTAGCCATCAGACATCCTATGCCGTATGGAGATCTTGCTGCCCAAAAGGTCCAGAGATTTGCAACAATATCTGATCTTGAAAAGCATAAGTGTACAATTGAAGAGATGGAAGAATATGAGCCACATGTTGTAAGAGGAAATGTGATATATGCCGGGGTTGATTACGAAGCCATATTAAGAGCGGCAGAGAATGATCCGGACGGATGCGATGTGGTTATCTGGGATGGCGGGAATAACGACTTCCCATTTTACAAGCCTGACCTGAACATTACTGTTGTGGATCCACACAGAGCAGGCCATGAACTTTACTATTACCCTGGAGAAGTCACCTTGCGCCTTGCCGACGTGGTTGTAATAAATAAGATGGACAGCTCTGCGCCGGAAGATATCCAAACGGTCAGAGAAAACATTAAAAACCTGGTGCCTGAAGCCATAGTAATTGACGGGGCATCACCCATAACTGTTGATGATCCTTCTGTCATCAAAGGAAAAAGGGTGCTGGTCATTGAAGATGGGCCAACACTTACACATGGAGGAATGAAACTGGGAGCCGGAACGGTGGCAGCACAAAAATTCGGAGCATCAGAACTTGTCGATCCAAGACCCTATACAGTTGGAAAGCTTTCTGAGACTTTTGAACTTTATCCAAATATCGGTGTTTTATTGCCTGCAATGGGTTACAGCGATCAGCAACTCAAAGACCTCGAAACCACAATTAATAATACAGATTGTGATTCAGTTGTGATCGGAACCCCCATTGATCTTGGCAGACTTATTAAAATCAGCAAACCCAGTACAAGGGTTTACTATGATCTTCAGGAAATCGGATATCCTGATTTTGAAATAATACTTAATGACTTTGTGAAAGACAATAATCTGGGTTCCTGATATTAATAATTGAAAATTTATATTTCCTTAATTAAAACATACTAAATGAAATCCAGGCAAAAGCGTCCTTCACATTTCAAAAGGCGCGATTTTATTAAAGCTTCTGTAATCACTGGCGTGGGTCTTGCAGTGGCCCCAGCTTATGCCTTTGGTAATTCATCAAAGAATGAAAAGGTGCGGATTGGTTTTATTGGTGTTGGGGGCAGGGGTCGCAGTCATCTTGGCAACATCCTGAACCGCGATGATGTTTTTGTACCTGCAATTTGTGATATTGATCCAGATGCTATACAAAGATCTAAGAAAAAATTTGAGAATGCTGGATTTAAAAAGCCGGAAATTTATACTGGTAATGAACTTGCATATTTAAAAATGCTTGAAAGGGATGATCTGGACGGTGTGATTATTTCAACACCATGGCTATGGCATACAAAAATGGCTGTTGATACAATGAAGGCTGGTAAATACGCCGGTGTGGAAGTTTCTGCAGCAAATACCATTGAAGAATGCTGGGATATGGTGAATACCTACGAAGAAACAGGTGTTCCTACTATGATCCTGGAGAATGTTTGCTATCGTCGTGATGTTATGGCGGTTCTTAATATGGTACGACAGGGTGTTTTCGGAGAGTTATTACATGCCAGGTGTGGTTACAGACATGACTTAAGAGGAGTGAAATTTGACCCGGGAGTCACTTTTGGTGAAGGTGCTTCAGGAGAAGCACGATGGAGAACACAGCACTCCTTACATCGTAATGCAGACTTGTATCCAACCCATGGAGTAGGTCCTGTGGCTACTATGATGGACATTAACAGGGGGAACAGATTTGTTTCTCTGACTTCACATGCCACCAAATCCAGAGGATTGCACAATTATATTGTTGCTCATCCTGATGGAGGCAGGGATCATCCAAATGCAAAGCTTAAATGGGATTTGGGCGATATAGTTACTACACTAATAAGTACAGCCAGGGATGAGACAATTCTTGTAACTCATGACACTAATCTGCCTCGCCCATACTCACTCAATTTTGAGATCCAGGGAGAGAAGGGTATTACAGATTTTGATTATCATACAAGGCGTATTTACATTGAAGGTACAAGTAAGCCTCATAGCTGGGATGATATGAATGAGGGCTGGCTAGAAAAATATGATCACCCGCTATGGAAAAAATATGGTGAATATGCTGCCGGTTCCGGGCATGGAGGAATGGACTTTTTTGTAGATCACGCTTTTGTAGAATCTGTAAAACGTAAAGTTAGTCCCCCTCTCGATGTATATGATGCCGCTGCCTGGAGTGCAATTACTCCATTGTCTGAACGCTCCCTGGCAGAAGGAAATGCTTCTCAATATTTCCCTGATTTTACACGCGGCAAATGGATAAAGAATAAACCATTATTTGCCATTAATGGGAATCAATACTAGATTAAAAGTTTAATTTGTTTTTCCAAAGGAATACTATAGACAGATTTTTAATCCATATAGTTATCATCTTTTCATCTTTTCCCTGACAGCATTTTCTTTCCGCCAACAATAAATATTACTCCCAGGATGGTTATCAAGCCACCGGCAAGCTGATATGCAGATGGGAAAAGTCCAAAATAAATCAGGGCCCCTGCCAGTACGAACAAACCTTTAGAACTCTGAATGATAGATACCCTGGAAGCTTCAAGATATTTAATTGCCGAATATTGGGTCAGTGCGGTTAAAAATGGTCCAAGCAATGAACCCAAAATGATATTATATAAGCCTTTCCATGAAATAGCCAAACTCACATCTTTTACCAGAACCAATATTGCAGAAAATACAAACAAAAACAATACCCTGTTAATGCTAAGTATAGGAGCATTAATCCTGGCAACAGACTTCTTTGCAAGTACAAAAGCAAAACTAAAAATAAATGAAGATAACAGCACCAGTCCGGTACCTCTGATAAAAATTTCTGAAAGTGCTCCACCTCCTTGAAAGCTGATTATAAAAGCTCCGGAAAGTGCAAGGACAAATCCAATGATCTCAATTCTATTAAACCTTTCCTTTAGAAATAAAATTCCGAGAATAGTCACAAAAATTGGAGTCATATTGGCAAGAAAAGAAACAATTGCTGGATTTTCAACAGTATTTATTGCCATGAAAAAGAAAGTAGTTCCAGCCAGTTCAAGGAGCCCAATTACAATTAAAAAAGAAAAATCCTTAGATTTCAATTTGCCAAGATCAGAATATTTCTTTTTGGGCATTGCATAAATCAAATTCCAGAGGATGGCAAAACCAAACCAGTAAAATCCAAATTGAATCAATTCAACTTCCTTCAGGGCGGCTTTGCTGAATATATACACATTCGACATTGCAATGGTAGCAATAAGAGCAAGGATGTAGCCGCGAAGCTTTGGATTTTCAAGCATGCAGAGAGGATTTAGTTATTGATTATTTATACTTTTACATAAGTCGTCAGATATAAAGTCTGGCAAAGGTAATTTTAAAAATGAATTTGTTTCTTGCTGCCCTTTCAACACTCATTGTCAACCTTCCATTTGGATACTGGAGAAGCAGGGTACCAAAGATGTCATTACAATGGATTCTGGCAATACATCTGCCAGTGCCAATTATAATTCTTTTCAGGTATTTATTTGAATTGGGATTTGAGTGGACCACTTATCCTGTTATGGTACTGGCATTCTTCCTGGGGCAATTGCTTGGAGGCATGATCAGAAGAAAAGAGGTCTAAAGTCAAAGTGTTCCTAGTGTCAAGTCAAGTTTCCCTGTTAGGGTTCGTCATTCCGAACTTGTTTCGGAATCTATTGTCTGGCAGAGAGATGCTGAAATAAATTCAGCATGACGATAGGAAACAGTAGGCTTGAC
>DAOWNN010000056.1 GCA_030642585.1 Bacteroidota bacterium
GGCTTTATGGCAGAATTAATAAGGGCAGAAGAAATAGCATCGGCATATTCATTAATTTCCGGAACGGTATCTGATCCTGGAAGATAAGCTCCCTTTAAATTGCTTTTTGAAGCAAATCCACCACCCATATCAATATACCTAACTACATGATTGTATTTTCTTTCCAGCGAAACGGCCAGGTCTGCCAGTTTTGCAGCAGCCTTGCCATATGCATCTGCAGATAATATGAAAGTTCCAATGTGGGTGTGAAGCCCCACTAAATCAAGATTTCCACTAAGCATTATCCTGTTCAGGGCATCCCAGGCCTCTCCGTTTTCATAATTGAAACCAAATCTATCCCATTGTGGATAAATTCCAGTATCCATATTGACACGAATTGCAACTTTTGGTTTTTTTTCCGACTTTTCAGCAATGTCAATTAGGGAATAAAGCTCATCAAAATGGTCAATGTGTATAAGCGAACCATTGGCTGTTGCCAGCTCAAGATCTTTTCTTGATTTTTCAGGGCCATTGAAAATAATTTGATCACCGGGGCTATTATTTCTCAGGGCCTTATCATACTCAAATCCGGACACCACTTCAGCCCAGGCACCCTCATCATGAAAAACCTTACAAACAGCATCCAGATAATTTGTTTTATATGACCAGGCAAATTGAACTTTGGGGTAGCGTGTAGAAAAAGCCCTTTCAGCCGTTTTGTAAGTTTTCCTGATAGTTTTTTCAGAAATAACAAAAAGAGGAGACCCATATTTTTCAATTAATTCCTTAACACCAATTTCATCAATTTCCGTAATTGGCTCCATTCGTGTTTTCATCCCGAACTTACTGGGCATTCCAGAATTTAATTTCTTAATAAATGGACGTTCAAATATTAACTTTCCCATAATATTGTATTTAGAATAATCTGTTTTTTAAAACTTAAATTTCACCCTGAGTAGATATTTTTTCAAAGTCATTCCAGTTAATGATCATATCGTAAGAATATCGTATAAAAATTTTCCCTATATCAAATTTTTCAAAAGGTTTTACTTCCTGACCTAATGCTAATTTTAATAAAGCCTCAGGCAAATTTTGCCCTGCTCCAACTGCAAGATAAACCCAGGCAGGAATTCTAGGATTAATTTCAATCAGGTACAGGTCATTGTTGTTGGTTCTAATTAACTCAAGCTCCATACCACCTCTCCATAGGGTAGACTTTATAATATGATGTGTGAGTTTCAGCATGTCTGGAGCATCAAGTGTAACCCCCCCCCAGGCTTTTCCCTTATCGGTAATATATTGTTTTCTCATTGGCACAGCCCCTGTAGTATTTCCCTTTCCATCACCCAGGGCAACAACATTCACCTCTGTGCCTTTTACAAATTCCTGAATAATAACAGGAAGGCCCCATTTAGCACTAATTTTATTGAAATGCATTCTTACCTGTTCTTCATTATATGCCACATAAGCATCATAAAATTTCCCTTTTACCATTACAGGATATTCAAACTCCTTTCTTATTTCCCCAATTTCACTATGTTTTAAAAGAGAAATACTTTTAGGAACTTTTAAGTTGTATTTTTTTCCAAATTCCGGCAGATTGGATTTATGTCGCTCCTCAAATTGTTCAATTGTTGGAAGAAATGTATGAATACCCATTTTTTTAAGCGTAGAGGCAGATTTCATAAACGTATATAGTTCTGCATCAAAATTTGGTATTAGTACATCAATGTTTTCAATGGAATTTATATATGCAATTCTTTCTATAAGAGCTCCAGATCCCTCCGATGGATAAGGCACCATATAAACCTTATCAACTAAATCTCTCATATAAATACCAGGCTCAAGGGTTTCGTAAGCAAGACCAATTACACGTACATCAAATTCCTTTGATTCACGAATTGCTCTTATAACAGGTATTCCGGGACCAGGATTATCGGTGTTATTTAAACCCGTGGCGGCAAGAGTAATTTTTGTTTTATTCATGTTGATTTAATCTACAATACTTTGAAAAACAGCTGAAATTACACCCATGTCCGGTTCAAAGAAACCAGAAAACAAGTATATAACTAATCTTCAAGTAATTGGTTTTGATTCAGGCTACTTATGAAATCATAATAATATTTTTCAAATGAAATTTCATCTACATCATATATTTCAAGAATTTCCTTTTTAATTGCATCAAAACCCTGACCCTGCTTTAGCAATTCTACAAGTTCTAAACCAATCTGGTTGAGAGAGAATGACTCACCCGTAGACGGATCAAAAACAAATCCAGACTCGCTTACTGCAATATTTTTTTTAATTTTCATTATTCGCAATGTTTTCTTTATTGCTATTGCTGTCACAGGCAGTCAGACAGGAAAAATTGAGTAATAAAACAGTAAAAACGAAAATAAGCATATGTTTTTTCATGATTAAAATATTTATTATTAATTGATTATCGTATTTGACACTGCAATTAATAAAGATATTCCTCAAAACATGTGTAAAATTTGGTAAAAGAGTTATAAGATTTATTGTTTTACCCCATTCTAAAGGGCGAGGTTGTTGATTATCACACATTTAAGCAAAGCCTTATATCGAACTCACCTTATAATAATAAGCATTCAATTAATTACTTCCTGGCAGATAAGTTAGAAAGTGACTTTTTGTAGTTTGACGATCCCTTTTTATAATCACTAACAGACACGCCCGCAATTTGTTTAAATTGATTAGAAAGATATTGAACACTACTATAGTCCATCATATAGGATATTTCACTTAATGTATAATCATCGTGATCGATTAGTTCTTTTATTCTTTCAATTTTTTGAAGTATGATATATTTTTCGAGAGTAATGGCTTCGTGTGCTGAAAAAGTTTTTGACAATTGTTGATAGCTCTTCCCGAGCTTTTCAACAAGGTAATCAGATTTACGAATAATAGAATTCATGTTATTAAGCCTGTGAATTAACTCAATTACCGCAAGCTTTATGTCTTCAACCAGCTGCTCTTCTTTGTCCTCGATTATGTCCATTCCGTGTCGTTGAAGTAAGGCATGAAGCTCCTTTTCTGATAAAAATACCGGATCAAACGAAACTGTTATAGAACCAAGAGTAAGCTGGTAAATTACGTAACCACGAGAACTTAATACCTCCTTTAAAAGAAGTACAGCACTATCACAAACAAGATTCTTTATTTTATAATGCTTGGTAATGTATGATTCGTTTCCTGTCATATCTTGCAATGAAAACAAAAACCAGTCCATAATAACCCCAAACCACAGGATTTTTAAAGTTGTTTCTATGGGAATAGAAACAGCTTATGATTCTCCAGCCAGACTTCTTTTCCGAAATATTAAAAACAAAATTATAAAGCCAGCCACAACCAATGGAATGCTAAGTAACTGGCCCATATTTAAACTCATGCTTTCCTCAAAACCCACCTGCGGTTCTTTGATAAATTCAATGATAAACCGGGATGAAAACACTAAAATCAGGAATAAGCCAAATAGCAGACCATTTAAAACTTTCCCTTTATTTTTCATATATATCCAATACAGAAGAACAAATATTAAAAGGTAAGATAAGCCTTCATAAATTTGAGTAGGGTGCTTGGGTACAATTTCTCCACGATTTTCAAAAATAAAACCCCATGGAAGACTTGTTTCAACACCATAAATCTCAGAATTCATAAGGTTCCCCATTCTTATAAGAAACCCGGCAAGGGCAACTACAACCACAACCCTATCCATAGTCCATAAAAAAGGCTTATGAACTTTTCTGGAAAACAACCACAAAGCCAATAAAATTCCAACAGCAGCACCATGACTGGCAAGTCCTCCATGCCAGACCATAAGGATTTCAAGGGGATTGCTTAAATAATAAGCTGGTTCATAGAATAAACAATGCCCCAGCCTTGCCCCCAAAATGGTGCCGACTGCAGTATAAAGAGTAATTTTATCTAAAAGAATTTCCGGGATCTTTTCAATCTTGAAAAATTTCCCCAGAATAAGATACCCAAAAAAGAAACCCCCGGCAAAGAGCAGACCATACCATCGAATTTCATGGTTGCCAAGTTGAAAAATTACAGGATTTATGCTCCAGTGAATAAAACTTTCTATCATTTTTATTTTTTTCCAAAACTACAAAATAATTCTTTTAGGCTTTCTTGTTATCGTATTTCTTAATTGATTTCCAAATACCATATCTTTAAAGGACACAAATATCCCGGCTTACAAATTGCTTAAATTATCAAACAAACAGATAATTTGTCATTTGGCATTTCTGGATTTATATTTGTATTCTAATAAACAAGGAAATTATATGCAACAGCTTTTTTCGGCAGGCAAGATATTTTTATTTGGGATTCCTTTGCTGTTACTTATTAACTGTGCCAGGGTTGCTTCTCCACCAGGTGGGCCCAAAGATGAAACACCCCCGGAAATTAAAAAAAGCAGCCCTCAAAATCACTCGGTTAATTTTAAAGATAAAGTAATTGATATTTCTTTTGATGAATACATCAGATTTGATAATATAAATCAGCTGATTGTTTCCCCCCCAATGAAAACAAAACCGGAAATAAAAATGAAGGGAAAGGGAATTCAGATAAGAATGGATGATACACTTACAAAAAACACAACATACACCTTAAATTTTGGGAACTCTATTGTGGATAATAATGAAGGGAATGCAATAGAAAATTTTCAGTTTGTCTTTTCTACAGGACCCGATCTGGATTCACTAAATTTGGTTGGTGATGTAATAAATGCCTTCAATCACGAAACACTTGAAGATATTTACATATTGTTGTATGACAATTTAGCTGATTCTGCAATTTATAATGAAAAACCTTTTTACCTGACAAAAGCAAATGAAAAAGGAAATTTTTCTCTTAACAACCTAAAGGAAGGGAAGTTTCATGTTTTTGCATTGCAAGATGCAAATCAGAATTATATTTATAATCCACCTGAAAAAATTGCTTTTCTTGATTCAGTGCTTGAGTTAAAACCCGAAGTTCATGGAGATTCATTAATTTTTTCTGACAGCATTCGATCTTCCTTATCAAAACTTCACCTTAGATTATTTGAAGAACAGTTTCCCAATCAGTATATTTTAAGCTCTACCCGCCCCGGGAAAGATAATATACTTATTATTTTTAATGAAATATTATTGGAAAAGCCTGTATTTTCTTTACCAGGCAGACCCGATTTGACAGATTGGTTTATTGAAGAGACTTTTGCCTTGGGAGATACTATTGGTATTTGGCTCAAAGACACATCATTAATAAGCCAGGAATCTATTGAATTATCTATAAAATTTCCTCTTTCAGGAACAGACAAAGGAAGGTTTTTAACAGACACAACAAATTTCAGGTTTACCAAACCAAAATCACGTAAAACCCCTCAACCTGCAGTACAAACCGAATCCAAATTAGTTCTGAATTTTAGTTTGGGCTCGGGAAACCGAATGAACCTTAACCAAAACTTGCGATGCTTAAGTCAAAAGCCGATAAACAGTTATGATAAAAATAAAATCACCCTTTTTACCATAATAGATTCAATAGAAACGATAATTGATTTCAGCTTGATATTTTCCACCCAAAGTCTCAGATTGATCTATATTAATGTTGACTGGATGGAAGATACAGATTATAGAATTGAATATTTACCAGGAGCGATTACGGGTATGTATAACACAACGAACGATAGTCTTAGTTTTTCTTTTAAAACCAGAAAATTAGATTATTATGGGGCCGTAATATTTGAAATGGAGGGAATTGACAAGAGCCTTATAATACAATTAATGGACAAGAAAAACCAGGTAATAAAATCTGTCAGGATTTCAAAAGACACCACCTTGAATTTTAATTTTTTGTCACCACAGGCCTATCGGATTAAAGCAATCCTTGATGAAAACCTGAATGGGAAATGGGACACAGGATCGTGGTTAAAAAGAATACAACCAGAAAAAGTGAAATATTATTTTGAAGAAATAAATGTCAGATCAAACTGGGAATTTAAAAAAACCTGGTCACCGGATTTTTAAGTTTCATAATGTTCCCCGGAAATGGGTTTTATTAATTTCTCGTATTCTTATAAATACAAAAGGGCAAATATTTAATTATGATAGAAGTTGCTATAGGTATTGATATTGGAGGCACAAACAGTGTAGTTGGAATTGTAGATCTCCAGGGTAAGGTTTATAAGACCATTACAGTGCCTACATCAAAATTCCCGGACGCTGTAGCCTTTGTTGCCGAATTGGATCTGGCCATACAAAGCTTAATAAATGAAAGCCGGGCAAAATTTAAATTGCTGGGAATTGGTATAGGCGCTCCAAATGCAAACTATTATCGTGGCACCATAGAAAACCCCCCAAATTTACCATGGAAAGGAATTACTCCCATGAAGAAGCTTTTGCTAAACTATTATAATCTTCCCATAGTATTGACAAATGATGCAAATGCAGCAGCTATTGGAGAGATGATTTTTGGTGGAGCACAAAATATGAAAGACTTTGTAGTTCTTACTTTGGGAACAGGTCTGGGCAGTGGGATTGTAATAAATGGTGAATTGTTATATGGATATAGCGGGTTTGCCGGAGAATTGGGTCATATGAATATGTTTCCCAATGGTCGCCTCTGTGGCTGTGGACAGAAAGGTTGTCTTGAGACCTATGTTTCGGCAACAGGAATTCGGAAGACTGTTATTGAATTAGCAGAACAAGGATTTCCTCCTGGAGTTTTGAGTAAATACAAACCAGAAGAATTGAACTCCAGGCTAATTGCAGAAGCCGCAGAAGCAGGAGACCTGCTCGCCCTGGAGGCATTTAAAAAAACCAGCGAGATTTTAGCCATGGCAATTGTAAATACTGTTGTTTTTTCCAGCCCTGAAGCTATATTTCTTTTTGGTGGTTTGGCGAGGGCAGGAAAGCTTTTACTGAACCCAACAAAAAAATGGCTCGTGGAAAAAACGCCGATATTCTTCAAAGGCTCTTTTCGGCTGTTGTTTTCCTCACTCGAAGAAAAAAATGCCGCCGTATTGGGTTCCAGCGCCCTGGCCTGGAACGAATTGAAAAACCCCCACAACTTTTAATATGAGAGGCAAAAACATAAAATTGTGGTTCAGCTTAATTTTGCTATTTATTATTTGGACATCCTGTACTTTTTCAAATCAAAAAACAGACTTTGAAGAGGTAGCATTAAATCAGAATCCCGAAAAAAGTGAAGTAAAAGTATTTCCACAGGGAAAAACTATAAATGCCAGAATTTCTGTGCCTTCAAATTTTGAGAGAATTAATGTAGAACAGAAATCTTTTGCAGAATTCCTCAGAACCCTTCCCCTCAAACCGCACGGATCTAAAGTGCTGTATTATAATGGCGAGGTTAAAGAGTCGGAAGATATTTATCTTGCTGTAGTTGATATTGATGTAGGGGATAAAGATTTACAGCAGTGTGCCGACGCCGTAATGAGGCTAAGAGGTGAATACTTATTTAAGTATGGTGAATATGAGCAAATACACTTCAATTTTACCAGTGGAGATACTGCAAAATTTATTTCTTATGCTATGGGCTATCGTCCACAGATATCAGGAAACGATGTAAGTTGGTACAAAGCTGCAGCAGATGACTATTCCTATGAAAACTTTCGTAAGTATATGACTATGGTATTTAGATGGGCCGGAACCCATTCTTTAAGCAGGGAATTGGTGGACGTGAAAAATGCAGCAGAAATGAATATTGGAGATATTTTTATATTTGGGGGTTTTCCGGGACATGCCGTTATTGTAGTTGATATGGCACATAACCAACTTTCCGGGGAAACTGTATTTTTACTTGCCCAAAGCTATATGCCAGCCCAGGAAATACAAGTTTTATGCAACAATGATAATGCAGATATTTCTCCATGGTATTTATTAAAAGATACAGGTATACTTAAAACCCCGGAGTGGGATTTCAGATTTTCCGATCTGAAGCGTTTTAAGAATGGTAACTAAAACAAATAATTTCTTATTGAGATTTCCCGGAAATGATTCATAGATAAACTAATATAGCATTCTTCCAGCTTGAAAATAAGAGATTTTTTAAGTACTTTAGTCATTATTCGTTTCGGAAATTACCCAAAATGAACAGTTTTTTTCAATTCCTTATACGTTTATTAGCTATAGGAGGCTTAAGCCTTATTTTTATCGTAGCAGTTATCTTATTAAATCCCTCCAGAACACACAGAAAAAGAAAATCATCCACTCCGACACTTAAATATAGCTACCTTGCCTATCTGGCAGTATACCTTGCCTTTATCTATCTTATCGTATTCACGGAAAAAAATCTTCAGGAATATTTTGATGAATTTCGTTTTGCTCTTGCTATAATTGCCGGATTGCTTCCTACAACTGCCATGCTATTAAGAAGGAAAATACACACAGGAAGAACAGCCTACAATTATGCCTTAAGCATAATGCATTTTGTAATAGTAGTTTTAATCATGAGATTTTTTACAAGCTTTTTAATTTTTAATTAAAATTTAATATTATGATTCAGGAAAACTTATTGGAATACATAGAAAAGAGCATTAAAAATAATTGGAATATTTCGGCTCTTTCTGATTATAAAGGAAAACCATATACCTATTCTGAAGTTGGAGAATTAATTACAGGGCTACACCTGTTTTTTAACGAAAAAGGCATTCAAAAAGGAGATAAAATTGCCCTGATTTCAAACAATTCCGCAAATTGGGCAGTAATTTTTCTTGCTGTTGTTAGTTATGGAGCTATCATCGTCCCGGTATTATCAGATTTTACTCCTAAGGATATTCATAACATTGTTGCTCACTCTGATGCAAAACTGTTATTTTCTTCTGAGCCTGTTTGGAAAACATTAAATATCAAGAAAATGAACGGGCTAAAATTGGCGTTTTCTGTTGAGAATTTTACATCTCTTACGGTGGGGGATACGAAAAATGTCAGTAAAGAATTATTCGTAAAAAAATTTCCAAATGGCATGAAACCGGAGGAGATAGATTTTCAGGAAATGAGAAAAGAAAATATTGCTGTAATTAGTTATACTTCGGGAACAACGGGTTTTTCAAAAGGGGTGATGATTTCACATAACAGCCTGGCAGCAAATGTGCGTTTTGCACATCGGCACATGCCTCTTAATCCCGGTGATTCTATTCTTTCATTGTTAACAATTGCACATGTATTTGGGATGGTTTTTGACTTTTTATTCCCATTCACCCTGGGTTGTCATATAACCTTTCTTACTAAAATCCCTTCCCTGCCGATATTAACACAAGCATATTCTGAAGTTCAGCCAAGATTAATTTTACTGGTTCCATTGTTGCTGGAAAAAATTTATAAGAATAAACTAGTGCCAACAATTAAAAAACCACTAATGAGAACCCTGCTTAAAATTCCTGGCTTAAGACAAATTATTTTTAAAAGTATAAATAGAAAAATATCTGCTGTGTTTGGGGGACAATTCAGGGAATTAATCCTGGGTGGAGCTGCTTTCAGTCAGGATGCTGATAAGTTTTTTATGCAAATTAAATTCCCTTTTACAGTTGGATATGGAATGACAGAATGTGCTCCGCTAATTAGTTATGCATCCTGGAATACACATAAATTTGAATCTTGTGGAGAAGCGGTGGACACCTTGGAGGTAAAAATTGATTCTGATGATCCCGAAACTATTGTGGGTGAAATTATGGTTAAGGGGGATAATGTTATGGAAGGATATTATAAAAATCCTGAAGCTACAGAACAGGTTTTAAATAAAGATGGCTGGTTACGTACAGGAGATTTGGGTTTGATAGATGGAAATGGGGCTATTTTTATTAAAGGACGTAATAAAAGCATGATATTGGGATCTTCAGGTAAAAATATTTATCCTGAAGAAATTGAATCCCTAATTAATACCAGGTATTTTATACTTGAATCTATAGTTATTGAAAAGGACCAAAAACTTATTGCACTTGTTTGTCCCGACCAGGATAAAATTAAAACAAAAGGCGTTAAGCAAGATGAATTAAATGTGATTCTTGAAAAATATCGTAAAAAAATTAATAAGCGACTCCCGGACCATGCGAACATA
>DAOWNN010000154.1 GCA_030642585.1 Bacteroidota bacterium
AATGGGGTATAATTTTGAATAACCACTGGTGAAACCGGTGGTTATAAGGACAACAAGTTAACAGTCCTGCAAGGCATACGCGTCAACTTAAGTAGATATCTGTCTGTATTTGATTCACTTAAATATTTTTTTATATCATACAATTTAAATAATATGTTAATATCTTACATTTGGTGAACCTTTGTGTCTTTGAGCCTTGGCCTGCCCCGTAAGGAAGAATGACTGTACTGGGGTGGCAAAAGAAAGATAGCCACTAAGGCACTAAGACTCTAAGAAACACCAGGAATTTGGATTGCTAATTGTGGATCGTGATAGCATTATTTTCAAAATAATAAGGAAAAGTAAATCGCTGTTAATCAAAGATAAAGCCAAGTTACCACTGCCTGCAGAAAAGATCTTTTAGGCAAATAAACGGGATCTTTTCAGATTCTTTATAAGATATTAGCATTCCATAATCTTTTTTTACTACTTTAGGCCTAATTTGGAAGAATTCTAATTGCTGTATTCCATAGATTTACAGCAATTTTTATAAAAAAATCAAATATTTAAAATGAAAAAATTATTAATCGCACTTGTACTTGGAATCCTTGTTTTTTCTTGTACTAAAGAACCCACTTATAAAATTAGTGGTGAATTAACTGGAATTTCTGATGGCATGGTTTATTTAAACCAACGAGTGGAAGGTGAATACATTCATATTGATTCCTCAAATATTGAATCTGGCTTATTTTCGATGCAGGGGAGTATTGATATGCCCGAAATGTATTACCTTATTATTGATGGAAAAAGAGGAGCAAAAAGTTTTTTTCTCGAAAATTCAGAAATTGTCATCACCGGCCATGCAGATAGCATAAGAAACCTAAAGATCTCAGGATCTGAAGTCCATGATGAGTATGATCAATTTTCAGAATCGCTGAAGGCTTTTTATGATGATTTCAGAGAGATTTCCCTTGCCGGAAGAAAGGCAAAGGAGGAAGGTAATGTTGAACTGGAAAAGATGTACAACTCCAGGTCTGACTCTTTGTATGAAGCCTTTACCAGTTATCAGTTGGATTATATCAGGGAGAATTCTGAATCCTATATTGCTCCATTTGTTCTGCGTTCAAATTCTTACGGACTGGATGCCACTGAGCTTGAGGAATACCTTGGTTTATTGGATGAATCGCTGGCCACTTCTCAGACAGTTATAGATTTAAAAGAAAGAGTGGCAGTTCTAAAAAAAGTTGCCATTGGGCAACCTGCTCCAGACTTTACTCAAAATGATTCCCTCGGAAATCCTGTTTCTTTATCATCCTATCTTGGGAAATATGTACTGGTTGACTTTTGGGCAGCATGGTGTGGACCCTGTCGGACAGAAAATCCAAATGTTGTAAAAGCATATCAAACTTATCATGATAAGGGATTTGATGTTTTTGGAGTATCTCTGGATAATGACCGGGCAGCCTGGCTACAGGCAATTGATGATGATAATCTCACATGGGCTCATGTTTCTGAATTAAATGGTTGGTCTAATTCTGCCGCAAGGCTTTATGGTGTGAATTCTATTCCTGGGAATTTCTTGCTGGATGAGGATGGAATTATTGTTGGAAGAAATGTACGCGGCGAAGAATTGCAGGAAAAATTAGCTGAAATTTTTGAATAAGATATCAATAAATTCATATTTTAAGCCTGTCTTTTTTTAAGAAGCAGGCTTTTTTTTATTCTTTGCCTTCAGGCAAGGCGGTTGATCAGGAATATCAAATTTGAAAACATCGGGCCGGTTATAATGCCCCGCCACATCAAAATCAAACTTTGCCCTGACAACTTCATCCAGGTCAAGATCTGCATAGAGAATCCCTTCCTGGTCCCAGAGTGGTCCGGCCAGGATCTTTCCCATGGGAGAAACAATTAGTGAACCACCCCTGCTTTCAAGATTTTCATTACGTTTTATCCCATCTTTTTTAAGGTACTCTTCAGGGATCATATTCTTATTTACATACTGATTGCAACTAAGCACAAAACATCTGCCTTCAAGGGCAATATGTTGTATTGTATGTTGCCATTCCTCCCTCTGGTCGGCAGTAGGTGCAATGTACAACTGAACTCCCTTCTGGTACATCGCCATGCGTGCCAGGGGCATGTAATTCTCCCAGCATATCAGGCCTCCAATGACACCAATGTCCGTATCATAGGTGCTCAGCGTAGTTCCATCCCCTTCTCCCCATATGTATCGTTCTCCGGCTGTAGGCTTTAATTTTTGGTGCTTCCCCAATAATTTTCCCTCAGGACCAAACAGGAGATTTGTACAAAAAAGTGAAGCCCCATCTTTTTCTACAATCCCCATCGAGATATATAGATTGTGTTTTTTTGCCTCTTTGGCAAGGAGCTCGGTCTCCGGACCTGGAATTTCAACAGAATTTTCAAAATATGTTTGCCACAATTCTCTGCCGGCTGATTTTCGGTTACCAATATGGATCCCAAAACTAAAGCCTCTTGGATAGGCCGGAATAAATGCCTCGGGGAAAACTATCAAACGGGCACCCTTCTTTTGGGCTGAATTTATAAGTTTAATGGATTTTTCCAGTGTTTTACTTTTGTTGAAAAATTCAGGCGAGGCCTGTACTACTGCAACTTTAACCAGGGTTGATTTCATAGATTGATTTAGCTTAACGGGGTTTGATATTTTACCAGCTCTCCAAAATCCTTTGAATATTTTCCTCAAACAGGTCGGAGATATAATATGGATTGAAATTTTTATTTTTCACCTCTTTGGATTCAGTATTGTCAAAATATCCCATGATAAACTGTTCCGGCAGAGTATAAACAAATAATTCATTGGGTCCGGTCCGGGGAGGCGTTTTAGTGAGAGCTTCAGAAAAATGAGAACGTGTATTGATAAGCTTTGCGTTTATAGTTTGAATAAGCTCATTATCTATTTGTATGATTAAAATGATGTTTCCGTAAGCTTTGCGGATGTTTGTGAAATAAGTGACTTCAACCAGATCATCTGGTGAAACAATATCTGTGGTATTTAATAAATGATTTTCGAAGATAAATCCATTTTTCATAATTTTCTCAGCCAGTTCAACAGAATTCAGGCTGTGCAAGAAGGTTGTAAGCTTATCATCTCTGCCCATAAAATGGCTCAGATTCAAGATATTGTCAGGCCTATCCTTGCTGGGAGTCATAGTTATTAAATTCAGTTTGAGTCAAAAACGATCTAGCACTCTCAAAAGTAAAACATTCAAAGAGTATATACAAAAGAATGGAATATTGGTCCACCTTCGCTAAAGCTATGGTGGATGAAAATGATGGAATATTGGAATACTGCATCGCCCTTAGCTTAAGCCATGCCTGCCGTGTATTTCTTCAGTAGATTTTGTATATAAGGAATTGGGGTTGATTTGTTAATCTGTTGTTGAAATGGCCCGGGACACGGGGCTGTCTCAAAAGGGCCTATTGACGTCATTCTGAACTCCAGCCTGCCGGCAGGCTGGAGTTCAGGATGACAACCATCCACAAACTAGCTTTTGAGACAGCCCCAAATTTGTTGCTTTCGCATGTTCTCAAATTGAGGGTGTCCAAAAATGATATTAGTGAGTCATTCTGAATTTATTTCAGAATCTTAAGTTATTAATTATAAACAGATCCTGAATCAAGTTCAGGATGACGATATGCGTTATAGTAACTTTTTGGACACCCTCTCCCCGAAGCGAAGCGTAGGGGGAGGTGGTTTCTTAATTTCTCCTCCTTAACAAGTCTAGCCTGCCGGTCTCCGGTGGCTATAGCCTCTGGCGATGGCCCGCAGGTAATTATGAAGAAGTTTTATCTGTCATAATCTTTGAATTGCGAAAAAATATTATAAGTTATTTTTAACTTTGACCAGAAATAAAAAATATATAAATATGAAATATAATCTTTTAGTTATCGGAAGTGGTCCGGGTGGATATGTGGCCGCAATCAGAGCTTCTCAGTTAGGAATGAAAGTGGGAGTGATTGAAAAAGATGAAATTGGCGGAATTTGCTTAAACTGGGGTTGTATCCCTACAAAAGCACTGTTAAAAAGTGCTCAGGTTTTAGACTATCTGAAGCACGCAGAAGAGTATGGTATCATTTTAAAAGATGAACCTATACCTGACATTAAGAAGGTTGTGGAAAGAAGCCGAAATGTTGCAGATGGAATGAGTAAAGGCGTACAGTTCTTATTGAAGAAGAATAAAATTGATCAGATATTGGGTTTTGGGAAACTGAAATCATCAAAAGAGGTAGAAGTAAGTCTGGGAGATGGAAAGTCCACGATATATTCTGCCGATCATATTATCTTAGCTACAGGTGCGAGGTCTAAAGAGCTTCCCAATTTAAAACAAGATGGAAAGAAGATCATAGGATACCGTGAAGCATTGACTTTGGATAAGATCCCGGAATCAATGCTGGTGGTTGGATCCGGAGCTATAGGCAGTGAATTTGCATGGTTTTATCATACCATGGGAAGCCAGGTTACCCTGGTGGAATTTTTACCCAATCTTGTTCCCCTTGAGGATGAGGAGGTGTCTAAGCAGCTTGGACGCTCCTTTAAAAAAGCAAAAATGAAGGTAATGACTGATTCTTCAGTTGAATCTGTGGATACATCAGGTAAATTGTGCAAAGTAAGTGTGAAAACTAAAAAAGGTATGGAAGAAATTGAAGCAGAAATAGTCCTGTCTGCTGTTGGAATCAGTCCTAATTTGGAAGGAATTGGCCTGGAAGATATTGGCATTGAATTGGAAACAGGAAAAGTAAAAGTGGACAATTATTACCAAACTAATGTCCAGGGTATTTATGCCATAGGTGATATTGTGCATGGTCAGGCTTTGGCTCATGTTGCTTCTGCTGAGGGAATTATTTGTGTTGAGAAAATTGCCGGCAAGAATCCTCAGGCACTTGATTATGAAAATATTCCTGCCTGCACTTATACTTCTCCTGAAGTTGCTTCTGTTGGGCTGACAGAAGCTCAGGCCAGGGAAAAGGGAGTGGAAATAAAGATTGGAAAATTCCCTTTCACTGCTTCGGGAAAAGCTAGTGCTGCCGGTCATAAAGATGGCTTCGTGAAGTTGATTTTTGATGCAAAGTATGGAGAACTTCTGGGTGCACATATGATAGGGGCCAATGTAACCGAAATGATTGGTGAAATTGTTGTGGCCCGAAAACTGGAAACTACAGGACATGAAATGATCAAGTCAGTACATCCTCATCCAACAATGTCTGAAGCAATAATGGAGGCTGCAGCTGCAGCTTATGATGAAGTAATCCATCTTTAATGTATAATGCTGTGAAAATAAATTAATATGAAAATCAACCAGAGCGGAGCTCGCTTTTCAGCCATAGTTGGCATAGGAGAAAAAATAAAAAAACTCAGTGAACAGAGTGGCAGGGAATATCTGTATTTGAACCGGGGGGTCAATTCAGTATGCAATATCGATTTGAAGGAAGTGGTGAAACAAATCGATTTTAATTCGACTACCATACAGGTTTATCCGCCAAATTCAGGGTTTCCTAAATTGAAATCTGCTATTAATGAGATATATTTTCATGGTCAGACCATTGCCGATAATATCACCATTTCAGCTGGTGGTATGGGAGGTCTCGATCTTGTTTTTCAAACCCTGGATATTGAGAAAATCTTACTCCCCAGGTTTTATTGGGGAGCCTACGCACATATTTCTAAAATCAGAAATGTGTTGAATGAAACTTATGACAGCCTTCCGGTTTTAAGAAACATCTCGGATAAACTACATAATACAGCAGTAATTATTTGCGATCCGAATAATCCTGTGGGGAATAAA
>DAOWNN010000129.1 GCA_030642585.1 Bacteroidota bacterium
TAAAGGAGTTTGCTGAGAATAGATTTGCCTCTGGCCTTTCCACTGGAATTGCCATGGCAGGAGAACAGCTAAAAGAACACTTCCCTTATCAACGAGATGATATAAATGAACTCCCGGATGAGATTTCATTTGGAGATGAATAATCCAACTAATTATTATTTGCTATAACTATGAATCGGAAAATTTTATTCGCTACTGCAGCCCTCTTTCTAATACTGTCAAATTCTACTGCCCAGGAATTCCCGCAGGCCCAAACTCCGCCAAGGCTGGTAAACGATTTTAGTTCCTTTTTAGATCCCTCAGAAGCAGTTGTCCTGGAAGAAAAGCTGGTAGCATTTAACATGGAAACATCTACTCAGATTGCAATTGTGATTGTTCCTTCACTAAATGGCTACGAAAAAGCTGATTATTCTTTCCGTCTTGCGGAACAATGGGGCATTGGCACAAAGGGTAATAATAATGGCATTCTAATCCTGATTAAGCCAAAAACACAGGATGAAAAAGGGGAGGTTTTTATTGCAATCGGGTATGGATTAGAGGGAGTGGTTCCGGATGCTATTACTAAACGAATTGTGGAGCTTGAGATTATCCCGGGCTTTCAGCAAGGCCTGTATTTTAAGGCATTGGATGATGCAACAAACACACTTATCTCATTAACCAGGGGAGAATTTACTGCAGATGAATATATGAATAAACATGGTAAAGATATGGCTGCTGAATCGGGTACAGCTGTTCTATTCATTCTAATAATAATCATCAGTATAATTGCGCGCCTACGACGCACACGACAATATGCTGTGGGTAAAAATATTCCTTTCTGGACAGCCATGTTTTTAGCCAGCTCAGCAAGCAGGTCAAACCGGGGTTCATTTGGAAGTTTTTCTTCAGGGTCTGGTGGCTTTGGAGGGTTTGGAGGAGGCGGTTTCGGTGGAGGCGGAGCAGGAGGTTCGTGGTAGATATCTTTCAATAGAGGAACTTATTAATTCCATATAATATTTCCTTAAATTCCTTTAGAACAAAACATTTCGTTCCTACGGAACTCATTCCCTTATTTATTATTTAAACCAGGGTCTGGCGCCCCCGGCAATAACATATCCTGCCTACGGCAGTGTTTGTGGTGGAAATCTCGTAGGGATGTTATGTTATAGAAAGGAATGTGAGTCCCTTTAATGAATAGTAGTTTAATTCAGTTCCATAGGAACGGAATGTTGTTGTTTCTTAATATCCCTTGGTTTGGTTGAATTTTGGTATAGGGTGCAGAATTGTGAAAAACAGGAGCAAAAAAAAACTGCCGGGAGGCAGTTTTTTATGATGAGACTTGTATCTATTTTTTTACTTTTTCCGCTTTTTCTACTTTTTCTACTTTTTCTGAAATAATTTCATTGTCTACCAGTATTCGTCCACAATATTCACAAACAATTACTTTTTTCCTTGATTTGATATCAAGTTGTCTCTGAGGTGGAATTTTATTGAAACATCCACCGCAGGCATCTCTTTCTACAGCAACCACAGCAAGACCATTTCTTGCATTGGCACGAATCCTATGGTAAGCTGTGAGCAATCTTTCTTCAATCAGGCTTTGAATTTTCTCAGACTTTTTAAGATATGCATCTTCCTCTTTCTTAGTCTCTTTAACAATCGCATTCAACTCGCCTTTTTTAACATCAAGATCTTGTTTCCGTTCTTCGAGAATTGTGACCGATTTTTCAACCGTTTCCTTTTTTGTTTCCATTTTACCTGAAAACTCCCTGATCCTCTTATTACACAGTTCAATTTCCAGAGTTTGGTATTCTATCTCCTTTGACAATGACTCAAATTCCCGGTTGTTCCGTACATTTTTCTGTTGCTCCTCATACTTCTTAATAAGGCCCTCAGCTCCGACAATCTCATTTTTTTTCTTGGAGACATGATCTTCCAAAGCGGTTTGATCTGCCTTAAAATTGGTCACCCTGGTTTCAAGGCCGGCAATTTCATCCTCCAGATCCTGAACCTCGAGTGGTAATTCCCCGCGAAGGGTTCTTATCTTGTCAGTAGCCGAGTCAACTAGCTGCAACTCAAATAATGCCCTCAGTTTATCCTCGTTTGTGATATCTTTTTTCACTGCAGCTTTTTTTGCTTTTGCCATAGTTCAATAATAATTTATGGGATTTGTATTTACCTCAGAAATTTGAGCTGCAAAGGTAGGAAATTTTTTCTTAATTAACTCACTTAAAATAGCCTTTACCAGGTGCTCACTTTCATAATGCCCGATATCTGCTATCAAAATTTTATTTTCGGCCTCAAAAAATTTATGATATGTAAAATCACTGGAAATGAAAATGTCGGCTCCGGCCTTAATGGCATCAGAAAGAAGAGAACTCCCTGATCCTCCACAAATTGCAACTTTTCGAATGGATCTGCCTAAGCATGGTGTATGTCTTATAATCCGGATATCAAATACTTTTTTAATCCGGTCCAGAAAAGCTTTCTCCTCCCAATCCTCATTCAATTCCCCGATCATTCCCATCCCGGCAAGCGGATATTTATTTTCTAAGGGATAAAGATCATATGCCACTTCCTCATAGGGATGTGATTTCAACAAGGCCTGAACTACCTGAAATTTAAAATGCCTGGGGAAAATAGTTTCAAGACGTAACTCATTTTCGCTATGTACCTCCCCCCTTCTGCCTGTAAAAGGTTTACTTTTTTCTCCTGCCCTGAAGCTGCCTGTTCCCTGGATATTAAAACTACAGTGATCATAGTTACCGATAGTTCCGGCTCCGGCATCGAAAATAGCTAAGCTCACTCCTTCCACATGTTCTTCAGGAACAAATGTGACTAGTTTTAGCAGGTGGTCCTCCTTTGGCTTAAGAATCCTTGTACCATGCAGGCCAATCTGTTCTGAGAGGTAAGAATTTAGGCCACCAACAACAGAATCGAAATTTGTGTGAGTTGCAAAGATGGCAATCTCATTTTTAATGGCCTTTATAACCATACTTTCTACATGGCTTGCACCAGTCAATTTCTTAATTCCTGTAAAAATCAAAGGATGATGGCTGATGATCAAATGTGTATTCCTGGCAATAGCTTCGTCTAAAACTTCAGGAGTAATTTCCAGTGTGATCAGTGCACTATGGATGATTTCCTCAGGATCTCCAATGATTAAGCCTGCATTGTCATAAGATTCCTGAAGAGAAGGTGGGGCTATGCTTTCAAGATATGAAACAATATCCTTAATTTTCATGTGATTATTATTTATTGCTATTCACAAAGTGTTATGATCCTGAACTTAGCGCAGTCACCTCCTGAAAGGGTATAAACAAACCTGTCCCGATTTTATTGAAGGGTTCAGAATGACCGCAATCCCTAATTTAACTTTTGATTCATTCCCGGGTAGCTCACTAAGATTTTATATCGAATCCCTGGCCTCGAGCAGCAATTGCTTAATTTCTTTAAGGGATTTAACTATTTCGAAGTTTTTTTCTGTATCATCTTTATTCTCCTTAATCTTTTTCTTAGCCCCTTTCAATGTCATTCCTCTCTCCTTAACAAGGTGAAATATCAGGTGAAAATTGTCAATATCTGCTTTTGTAAATAAACGGTTTCCCTTTTTGTTTTTCTTTGGCCGAATAATATCAAACTCTTTTTCCCAGTAGCGAATCAGGGAAGTCTTCACATTAAACATTTCTGCAACCTCCCCAATAGAATAAAAGAGTCTTTCAATTTCTTTTTCCTTGTACGGCATGATTAAAGAGTTTTATTAGATAATTCCTGTAAGAGTCACTAAATTAATAAATAATAATGAAAGTACAAGTAGATTATTCCTTTTCACCAAGACAATATAAATATCCATCTCTGGACGCAATATAAACTTTACCATCATACACAATTGGTGTAGATTCACAGGGTACTGAAAACTGATCGAGGAGAGTAAATTCCAGATTTTCATTATAGGCAAATAATTTAATCCCATCATAACCTGCAGCAATCAGTTTGCTCTCTGTAAAGATTGGGGTAGAAATAGAGGGTCCTATTTTTCTTTTGAAGAGCAATTGTGGTGTGGGTAATAAACTTATACTATCTGGCCCTGCCACCAACGAATCTTTCAAAACACTCTGATGGGCAACAACGTACAGATAGCCATCAATAGCTGAAAAAGCCGCAAGTTTCACATCATCCTCACCAACATATGAGTCATTAATTGCAACAGATCCAATTACTCCGCCTTCCCAGCTTATCAGCTCATTATCCTCTGTTGGAAAGTACCAGAGCACTGCTTCCGTTGCATTTTTTCCCGGCTTAAGTTTGTAAATTCCACCCTGCCCTGGTATATATTGCTTTTCAACCGATATCATAAGAGCACTGTCTGAGGTAACTATAGGAGAACCGTCGATATCAGAACCAATATAAAACTCCCAGTTGAGCTCCCTGCTATCAAGATCATAAGCCCATACCCTTCCAGAACCTGAAGCAATAAAAATGGACCTGTCAAGCATACTAGGTGAACATTCGGTCACAACATTGTATTTATGAGCCTCTACATCCTTCATCCTGTATAACTTCCTTTCCTGAATGATCTCTGGTTGCAACATTCCATCTTTTAGTTTTGCTTTCGATGGACTGGGATCAAATACAGTAAATAGCGAGTTTTCAAGTCCAATATAGGCAGTATCAAGATAGATAAGAGCTGAACCATCTACATCCCGGCTGTATGAATGGGTCCATTTGCTATCGAGACGCCATAACTCCTTTCCGGTCAAGTAAGAAACCGCCCTATAACTTGGAATATGTTTTGCATCCAGAAAATGTGAAGTGCCAAGGCGACTGCCCTGCAGAATGATATATTTATCTTCCGGCCCAACAGGATCCGGATTCTCCCAAAAAGTACCTGTTCCCTTTACCACATCATCAAATTCATACTCCCAGATAATATCACCGGTTTCAGCATCAATTTTCTTTAGCCTGTGATCAAATGCCCCCTGAATTAAGTAAAGTCTCCCATCTTCCTGGATCAGCAAAGCTTGCCCGGTCCATCCTGCACCAGCCCATATCTTTGATCCGATCTTTCTTGATATCACTGTTTCGCCTTCTCCAAGATATAATTTCCAAATCAGATCAAGCTTTTCGGGTGCATTCCTGCCATAATAATTCCGTTCATTATTTCCCAAAAATGTTGGTATTACAGGTATAACTATTGGAATTACTGAATCCTCTCCGGCTTTCTGTTCCCAGGAAAATAAGCTGACGGAATAAACCGTATCAGGATTGTTAAAAAAAACCGGGCCTGTAAGATGAAACAGCCCGATTGCAGAAAAAAATATGCTTAAAAAAAGAATACGAACCTTCATTCCAAAAGATTCTAATCAAAGGATTGACCGCTCTTCATTGAAATTTCAATCATACGATCGTATTCCGCAGGTGTGAGGTCATTAAAATAAAAGTTTTTTGGATCAACCATTTTACCATTGCGATGAACTTCATAATGCAAATGAGGAGCTGTTGATAAACCTGTACTCCCCACAAAGGCAATTACATCTCCCCGCTTTACTTTCTGACCTTTTTTTACATTAGGACCCTTCAAATGAGCATACCTTGTTTTATATCCAAAACCATGATCTATAATTACCTGGTTACCATATCCTCTTCTTGATGAAATTATCCTATCCACCACTCCATCGCCAGTGGTATATACAGGTGTGCCTGTAGGAGCAGTAAAATCCATTCCATAATGAAACTTACGTATTTTGTAGATAGGATGAATTCTCCATCCCCAACCCGAAGCTGTTCTTTTTAAATCCTTATTGGAAATAGGCATTATGGCAGGAATGCTGGCTACCATTACCTCCTTGTTTCTGGCAAGCTCAATCAGTTCATCATAGGATTTAGACTGCACATAAATTCTTTTGGTAAGTGCATCCAGGGCTTTGGCAGTTTCTATTACAATTTCAGAATTATCATAACCCTCCAACTCACTGTACCTGCTTACACCTCCACGGCCCTGTGTTCTCACAGAACTTGAAATGGGTTCCGCCTCGAAGATAGTACGATACATGTTGTCATCCCTTTGCTCCAGATCGGAAAGAACTATACTAACCTGATCCAATCTGCCATTCATTATCTCATACTGTGCTTTCATCTGGTTATTTTCACGCTTAAGTTGCTTTTCTTTTGGAAGGTCAAAGAAATATGAGAAAACAAGCATGTAGATGAAGCCTAAAAGCAAACTACCTGTTAAATAGGCAAGAAACCTTAACAACCTATCCCAAACAGTACGTTCAATACGATCATACTGTAATGAACTGGGATTAAAACTGAACTTTACCTTTGCCATAAAACATTCTAAACATTAGAAAAAACACCGAATGGGACAAAACTAAATGAAAAAAACTAATTTTACAAGCAATTATTCAAGGTTTTACAATATTTCTAATATACAACATTTTGATTTTCAGATTGTTTTAAACAATGGATAGCACTAA
>DAOWNN010000313.1 GCA_030642585.1 Bacteroidota bacterium
CTTTTTACCAAATTGTCTTCAATCTATGGTATTGACATTCAGGTATGCCATTATCCTTCAGGTGCTTCAAAGTGGAATCCGATTGAACATAGAATGTTTTCACATATTTCAAAAAACTGGGAGGGTGTGCCTTTACGATCACATGAGATAGCAATGAATTATATTGAATCGACAACAACAACCAAAGGACTTGCCATACAAGCCTTCTTAAATGAGAAAGAGTATCAATCAGGAATAACTTTTGATAAATCTGAAGTTGAAAACTCAATCAAGATTAGAAGAGATGATCTGCTTCCTCAATGGAATTATTCTCTATTATCATAATGAATGAAAGAACCCCAATTAATTTTTGAGCAATGCCTAAGGAATAATTGTATGTCCCGGTTTGCGGTTTATTTAGTTCGTCATCTGCGAAATGAATCAGATATCATGAAATATCTAATTTTGGTCTTATCAGATTAAGTATACTGAGTTTGTCAATCTGAAGATTCTCCAGTGATGCGAGGCATGGTATTTATTCCTTCCGTTGATAGAGAGCTGCCCGATCCTGGCTGCTGACTGTTACCAGTTCATAATACTTATTCAGAATTTCCTGCCACTCCTGGTAGGATTCCTTTTCCCACAAACGCTTGTAGTAGAAAACTGTAATATAGTCTACCTGTTCTGTCCTGCGCTCCTGTCCTGAAACCAGAACTGCTCCAGGAGGATTAAAAGCTTTCTCCCCTGTGAAGCACATGGGGAGTTTTTTCTCGTTCCAAACAATAGGAAATTGTCCGGCACACTGCGGATTGTTAAGATGAACAATAGATTTATCATTCCCCACATAAAGCTGGGTATGGTGATGAATCCAATTGTTTGTAGTATTAATACTGACCACTGTACTGCCTTCTTCAATAAAGTCATTTATTTCCTTCAGCTCTGTAATCTCAACATCCAGGCGGCTCAGATAATAGTGGTGGATAAGTCGAGCAGATGTCGTCGTTCCAATCAATATTAGCACTGCAAGCAACTGAAGAATCCTGGGGTATTTCTGAACGGACAGGAAAACAATTAATCCGAAGAAGAAAAACAGTCCAAAACGGTTTGTCAGGCTTCCGGCTGAAACACGGTCAGGCAAAAGAAAATAAAACACCAGAAACAATACAATGATAGGTAACCAGGAGTTCCGGCTGTTTACCAGTTCCCCCAGAGAATACTCACCTTTCCTGCTCTTCCTGATAAACATAATCAGGGTATAGAGACTAAGGATCAGCAGAAGAGAAAAAAGGACAATGTAAACAGGAGACTCCTTCTGGTGATCAAAACCTACCAACTGTCTAATCCGAAGCAGGAACTCCACTAGCTCGATTGTAGAATAGCTGGCAGGTTTTACAGTTGAATTGATATCCATTACTGACCGGATATATATAACCCACAGACCCACTGAAGGAGCCACCGACAGAAGCAGCCTCCAAAAGCTGTTCAGCACCTTTTTTATTGGGCCAGTTTCCTTTTTTATCCATATGATATCTATACTATATGCGAGAAAGAGAATCCCCAATGTAGCACCAAAAAAGAGGAAGACCAGCCCATGTGAAAGAAATACCCCTAATGCCAGACTTCCAAAAATAAGCATGGACCTCAGATCTGTCAGTTCCCTTCTCCTCAACCAAAAGCCGATGGCAAAGAAATATAAAATAGCTCCCAAACTAAATGAATAGTAGCCTAACAGGAAATAACTATGGAATATGAAGGGGAATATCAGGTAGATTAAAAGGTTCCCTTTCCCCGGTTTCATACTCCAGATCAGGTAACGAAAAGAAAAGACCATTAGGATTAAATAGGTGGTCAGAAAGAACTTCTCGGCCATCCAGGCAGGAAGGAAAAACTTGAAAAAACCAAGGAGGAAATGACCCATCCAGTAACCGACAATCACATCATTAACCCTGAAATACTCCTTGAAGAGCTCATTACCTTTAATCAATTCCACCAGCACATGGGCATTGTAAAGATGTTGTGGTCCATCAAGGCTCATCACGTAGTGGGTGGACCAGATATGGAACAGACTGATTAGTAAAAAGAATCCAAAAACAAATGGTTCATACCTGATAACAAAATCATATGCTTTATCCACTGCAGAAGATGCGGTAGCTGTTTTCATATGGGATCGCTCAGAAAAAACCTAAATATACATATTATCCAAATCATTACGATGACTTTATTTTTACCTTTGGATACAGCAAATTAATTCATGAAAAGGATTTTCAATATTGTACTCCTGGCCTCCTTTATTTTCCTGATTATCTTCCTGGTTAAACAGGAGTACATCATTCCTCGGATCGAACATCCATGGTACATGGTCATCTCCTTCCTGCTGCTCTTTGCCGGTTTTTATGTCAGCACTAATAGCTGGAAAACAGCACTTGCATCCCATGGCATCAAATGCAGTGGACAAGAAGCTCTTATCTCCCACGGGCAATCGGTATTTGCCAAATATATCCCTGGAAAAATCTGGGTAATCTTAGGAAGGGCCGGATATATATCCAATGACCGGAAGGAACTAAAAGAGCGAGCCTTTGTATCCCTGAAAGAACAATTGATTTACTTGAAAAATTCAAAAGAGAACCATTTAAAATCGATATTAGTGATACTGACATAGGACACTTAGGAAAGTCAATAGGTTTTGGGAGTAATAAATTATCTTATTCTATTCTTGCAGCAGCTCTGCTTTTATCTGGAGCAATGTTGATAGACTTGAAACCTATGGTATTTGGATATTCAATATTTTCCATATTTGCATTAACATTTGCAGTAATGCTGATAGGAATACTCAC
>DAOWNN010000081.1 GCA_030642585.1 Bacteroidota bacterium
AGGTACTGCTCAAATTTTAATTGATATCATAAATTCCTAATTGTATCATTTGTCTTTTCATTATTTCTTTTATTGTGTGTCTTAATTCGTTGTAATCTAGCCATGTGCGTACTTGCATATTAAATTTATTAATGATACATTTGTGAATTAACGGATTTTTTATTCATTAATGTATCATGCAAAATAAAGAAAATCAATTAGTTAATAGTTTCCATCATTACTTTGTGTTGACCATGGAGAATTTAAAAATCATTCTTCAAACTACCTCACGTATGACAGTCTTCAGAAAACTGAAACACTTGCCATATAAAACCAGCTATTCTCATTGTGGGAAATATTATACCATAGATTCAATTGCAAATTATGACAATAATGGTATATGGTCATATAATCAAATTTATTTTTCAGAATACGGGACGTTAAAAAACACAGTATTGCATAGTATTGAAAAGTCCAGCGGTGGTTTTACCAGTTCCGAATTAGAAGAATTTTTAAAGGTCCCTGTGTATAATACAGTATTAGATTTATGGAAAAATAGAAAAATCAGGAGGGAACAAATAGCAAAGAAGTATGTCTATCTTTCAGCTAAAGAAGGAGATACGCAATTTGACTTACGAAAACAGGATACCATCAAAAACAACATGTTTGCTAAAGATGTTTCGGATGAGTATTTGACTTTGTTTATGTCTTTGTTAAACGAGAAACAGAAAAGGTTATTTGCCGGCTATGAATCCATAAAAATCGGTTATAGAGGAGACAAGATAATTTCGCAAAAGACAGGACTAAATATAAAGACCGTATCCAGGGGCAGGAAAGAAATGTTAAACGAGGATATAGATATTGAAAAGATACGAAAAGCTGGTGCAGGTCGACCATCACTAAAAAAAACGAAAAAATCCTGAAATTGATTGAAGAGATAATGGAACCGGAAACAGCTGGTGATCCAATGGGAGAATCATTGAACTGGACAAGAAAGAGCACCTACTCATTAAGTAAAACATTGAAGGGCAAGGGAATTGATATTTCTCCAAACACAGCAGGGAAAGTATTAAAAGCCAATGGTTATTCTTTAAGATTGAACCGAAAGTCCATTTCAACCACACAGCACCCCGATAGAGATCAATAATTTCGAATTATTGAATCAAGGGTAAAGGAATATGAGGATATGGGTCAGCCCATTATCAGTGTTGACACAAAGAAGAAAGAGATGATCGGTAATTTCAGCAACAAGGGCAGGAAGTATGACAAAGAAGCAGAGAAAACAATGGATCATGATTTTTTGTCCAATGCAATAGGAAAGATCAGCCCGTATGGCATTTATGAAAAACTAACAGGTAAAGGTACAGTGGTATTAGGCATAAGCAGAGACACGCCTGAATTTGCAGTTGATGCCATAGAAACCTGGCTAAGCGTTATTGCCTTTAAAAGGTATCCTGATATTCAAAAGATGTTGATTCTTTGTGATTCCGGTGGCAGCAATGGTTATAGAAAGCATGGCTGGAAATTTTTTCTTTATACCAAATTGTCTTCGATCTATGGCATTGACATCCAGGTATGCCATTATCCTTCAGGTGCTTCAAAGTGGAATCCAATTGAACATAGAATGTTTTCACATATCTCAAAAAACTGGGAGGGTGTGCCTTTACGATCACATGAGGTAGCAATGAATTACATTGAATCGACGACAACAACCAAAGGACTTGCTATACAAGCCTTCTTAAATGAAAAAGAGTATCAATCAGGAATGACGTTTAATAAATCCGAAGTCGAAAACGCAATCAATATGAAAAGAGATGAAATTCTTCCGGATTGGAACTATTCGATACTATCGTAATCAACACAAAGAATGCCAATTAATTTTTGAGCAGTACCAAAGTGCATTTTTCGAAGCAGCTTGTAAACCTTGATTAAATAATCACTATTATCCGACTAATCGCGGATATAAAACTAATTTGGCCGCAATTGAATAGCTTTTGCGGATGTATCGGATTAAGTAACAATTTAAATGAATAAGCTATGAAATTTATCAGAATCCCTTTAGTAATCTTCATTTTAATTTACGTTTGCAGTTGTTCAACAAGAAGTAAAGAAAATGAACTCTGGCAAATAGCCAAAGCAGAAAAATGGCAAAGTAAATATGGCTGGTTAAGGGGAAGTAATTTTATACCCAGCACAGCCATCAATCAACTGGAAATGTGGCAGGAGGATACTTTTGATCCGGTTACCATCGACCGTGAATTAGGATGGGCAGAATCAATAGGATTTAATGCTATGCGGATTTATCTGCATCATTTGGCATGGCAACAAGATACTGAAGGATTTATTGACAGGATGGATCAATATCTTGATATTGCTGAAAAACATAAAATCTCAACCATATTTGTGATTTTTGATGATTGCTGGAATCCCACTTATCATGCGGGTAAACAACCTGAACCCAGGCCTGGTATTCATAATTCAGGGTGGATACAGGATCCGGGCCCAACAATACATACAGATACCTCATTATATGAGATTCTGGAAGAATATGTGAAAAATGTATTGAATCATTTTACCAAAGATGATAGTATTGTGGGATTTATATAATGAGCCGGGTAATTCAGGCTATGGCAATAAATCAATGGCTTTGTTGAAAAAAACTTTTGAATGGGGAAGAGAGGTTAATCCTTCGCAACCCTTAACGGCAGGTGTATGGAGGTTGAAGCTTAAAGATCTGAATGAATATCAATTGGAAAATTCAGATGTGATTTCTTATCATAATTATGAGGATGATAATCTTCACAAAGAATGGATTGATAGTTTGAAAATATATGGCAGGCCCTTAATATGCACAGAATACATGGCCAGAACTCGAAACAGTAGATTTGAAAATATCCTGCCTATGTTAGAAAAAGAAAATGTTAGTGCTATTAATTGGGGATTGGTTGCTGGTAAAACCAATACAATTTATGCATGGGATACTCCAATACCGGATGGATCTGAACCTGAATTATGGTTCCATGATATTTTCCGGAAAGACGGTACATCCTATAGCAAAGATGAAATTGAACTGATTAAACGGTTAACGGGGATAAAATAAAGAATACAAAAAATCAAAGGACGCTCTGTATCCCTTTTGAATTGTGGTGTATAAATAAACTGTATGCTAATTACATATGAAGAATTCAAAAACACGAAGTTTTCAGATAACTTGAAAAAAGCAAATAAATCATTAATTAGTATGAAAAAAATAGTTGTAGTATTTCTGGGATTATTGGCAAACCAGGTTTTTGCCCAAGACTATTCTGCAATAAGAAATGATATGATCTTGCTGGATAATGGAGTAGTCGTGCGAAAGCTTATATATAGCAATGACAGTTTGTATTCATCGAGCTTAACACTAAGATCAGATAATGAAAGTTACATTCATAAAAGTAAAGATTTTTCATTTTTCATAGATGATAAGCAATACAACGGTTTCAGTGGGTGGACATTAATGGATACGCAAATTATTCAAGACTCTACAGGTGGAAATGGGGTAAAAATACTGCTCCGTGAAAAGACTGACAAACCAAAGATACAGGTAGAGTTAAATTATCTGCTTTACCCTGCTTTACCTTTGATCAGAAAATGGATAACAATTTCCAATATAAGTACAACTGAAATAAAACTGGAATCCTTAAACAATGAAGATCTAATCACTAAGTTTAGGAACACACATTCCATTGTGTATCACAATTATGCAAGGATGAAACACCTTGGCAGGTTTGTTGGTGACTGGCATGATCCCGTGGTAGTGGTTCACCAGATAAGGCAAAGAAAGGGAATTGCACTTGGAAACGAAGCCATTGGAGTATTAAAACGAACGGCCTATCACACAATTAATAATAATATTGAAATAGGATTAACCAAACCCGGACAAAATTTCCCGTTTCGAAAATGGATAAAACCCGGTGAGTCATGGCAGGGACCCAGGTCTTTTATTTGTCTCTATAGCAACGAAGATGATGGTTTCCAGGTAGTTGAAAATGAAGTAAATGAGTTTGTTATCAAACACATGATACCGAGGATCCTGCAAATAAAAGAAAAACCAACTTTTGTATATAACACCTGGAATCCATTCAGGACTGCCATTAATGATACATTAATCTGGGATGTTGCAAAGGCAGCTTCGGAATGTGGTATACAGGAATTTATTATCGACGATGGCTGGCAGATCAACTACAATGGTGAGTCTTCCACCAACAGGGGGGTGAATTTTGGGGATTGGCTGGTGGACGAAAAAAAATTTCAAGGAGGTTTAAAACCAACCTTCGATTCTATAAAGGCGCTTGGCATGAAGCCGGGTTTATGGATTTCACTTGCTTCAGCAACAGGAGATGCCAGGGTTTTTATTGAACACCCGGAATGGTTCGTTCAGCGACCTGACGGAAAACCTGGCAACCTTCATTACGAATCAAACCAGGAAGGATATTATTCAGCTTCATTTGGAACAGATTGGTATGATTATATTAAAGAAACCATTCTCCGGTTGGTAGAAGAATATGGCCTTGCTTATGCCAAATTAGACCTGGCTGTGGTCACCAGTCCCTATGTAAATAATGACAGCATTTCCGGATCCTATGCAACAGATCATCCTTACCACAAAGACCATGAAGAGTCTTTTATTGTATTGTATGAAAGATTGATGAAATTGTTTGATGAGCTTCACCAGGAAGCACCTGATCTTTTCCTCGATTGCACATTCGAAACAGCCGGTAAACTGCAACTTATGGATTATGCTATAGCTCAACATGCAGAGGGAAACTGGTTGGCAAATTTCGAGGAGCCTTCTCCTTTGGGGCCGCTGAGGGTAAGGCAGATGGCATGGTGGCGTTCACCTGCATTACCGGCCAGTTCGTTGGTAATTGGCAACTTACCAATGAATGACCCTGATTTTGAATTCGGTCTTAAATCATTAATAGGAACCCTGCCGATTGTATTAGGCGATCCAAGGAAAATACCGGGCGATAAGAGAAAAATCATTCACAACTGGTCATCATGGATGCAGAGAATGCAAAAGAAGTACGATTACATGTCGTATCGAAAAGATCTTTCTGGCTTTGGAGAACCCAAAGAGGGCTCATGGGATGGCTGGCAAAGAATAAACTTCCAATCTAAAGAAGGAGGAATTTTTGGTGTATTCCGTCAGGGTGCGTTGGAAGATACCAGAAAGGTCTTTCTGAAAGATTTATACCCCGATGAAAACTATGTGATACGATTAGCGCCCAATGGTAATATAGTTTATAAAGCAAGTGGCAAGGAACTGATGCAAACGGGATTTACTGTACAAATAAATAGTACATATGATGCTAATATTTATGAAGTCGGTGGAAAAATTAAATGGTAGATGGAGTTTTACAATACCCGCAGGCCTCATCAATCCCTAGGGTATAACATACCGGAGAAGGTATATGTACTACTCCGTGGTTAAAGGGCAATGGTGTTGTCATCTCGGGAGAACTTACAAGTCCGTTAAAAATGTTGCATCTTTTTATGGGTGCGATCAATGCATCTTATTTCATTTATGAACATGGAGACAAAGCAGCCGCTCTTGTAAAACTCCATGAAGAAGCACAGATTGACCTTATTGAGCAAATGATGCAGGCGGGAGTTAAAGTGGTTATAGCAATGGACAACCTGAATACCATGTTTCACCCACCTGAATTTGTTGAGCGTTACTCAGGCTCGTTCTACTCTAAAGGCAGTGCATTATGCCACGAATACGGAGGAAAGTTTATGATCCATGCCTGTGGAAATCAAAGGCACAATATAAAACTCATTTCATCCTTTGGAGTGGACGGACTTGAAGGTGTAGTATACCCTCCTCTCGGAGATATTACCCTAAAAGAGGCTTTTTTTAGTTCACGATAAATTTATTATAACAGGGGGAATTAGTGCGACACAAACAAGTAGGCTTAAAATCCAGGAGGAAGTAAATAATTATGTCAAAAACCTTTTTGAGGAACTCTCGCCTTATATAAACAGGTTTGTACTTGCGGCAAGTTGCCAAACAGCCATCAATACGAAATGGGAAACACTCTTACACTTCCGCAATGCCTGGGAAGAGTATGGGGATATAGTATAGAGTTTAATTGTAATGCACACTCTTTCGTTTTTTTTGTTTATACAATCGATTATTGAAGCACTTCAATAACCACCGACTGGGTCCAGCGGACAGCTTCTGATTTCAGGTAATCCGTTACATTCTCAAGAGAGGCCCATCTTGGGTCTTCTTTTTCCCACAGTGCATAGAACCTGTACGTGACCGAATCTTCAGGAGCAGCTTCCAATACTGCAAAGTAGGTCTGAATAATCCCGTCGCCATGTTCCCTGGTCTCGCCAAGATGGACTAGCTTAGCAGTAGGGACCATCAGGGCCATGGCAAGTATGGAGCCGTCTTCCGATTGTACATCATAGGTAATAAGGGCGATATGGTTCGAGTCCACCTCCACCACATGCAGTTTGTTGCTTTTCCTGTTTACGATGCCGGAGACAAGAGTCAGATCCAGATCTGCCCCTGTATAGGAGACACTACCTTGGTAATAGTGCCTGCCTGCCGTAATCTCGATCTGATGATTGACTTCCAGTGGGACCATATCCACCTTCCATCCTTGGAATCCGAGGTTGAACCTGCTGCGCTGGGATCCCTCGAAAAGCATTTCATAGGTGCCTTTTCCGTTGTCTCCCACCCTGTAGATGGTGTCCGAATATAGGTATCCGATGGCCCCTGCACCAAGGCTGGAGCCCACTTTGAGGATATCCATACCCTACGTCGCAAGCTCATGGTAGTTTGGACTGCCGGCGATCCCCACACTGTCCAGAACCATTTCATGGACAAGTTTTCCGAAAATATCTATTCCGTTCCGCTGGTCCATATAGTTGCGGAACCCGACCTTATCGTTTTCCCAGGCTGGTCCAAACATTTGGAAGACTGTACCGGCCTTATTTAAATCGTTATCATAAATGCGTTCTGCTTTCGTTAATTCAGGGTATCCCGGCCGGTCAGCTGCCCCTAGTCTCAGGTTGGTTCGGGATTCAAAATGGGGATAGTCCACCGGATTGATGAAGCTAAGTGTAAGTTGCTCCTGTGCCGAAGGAGCGAGGTTGACTATTGCGAATAGTTCATCCCACTGCCCGTCTTTGTCCACATCGTCTGCTTGGCAGGGGATGGGTGTACCTTCTGTATCCATCAGCAGGGGAACCAGGTTGCCGGGAACCTTTATCCAAGTGGAAATTTCACCCCTGGTCAGCAGGATAGCGGCATCTTCTCTTGGTTGGTCTAGCGTGAGTTTATCATAAAAACTGTTTTTAAGATCCTGAAAAGTTGTTGAATGTGCTGAATATCAGGCAGAACTATTCGTATTTCTCATTAATTAATATGTATACACTAAATGATGTTAAAAAGTAATATTGTAATAAATCAATATGTAGCGTATTATGGTAGCCTTAAGTGTAGAAAACGCTCATAATGAACGGCCAAAGATTTAAACATGTTGGTGTATACAAATAAATAGAGCGTATCTTTATGTGTTTCTGGATCTTATGGCGTTTAATCGCCCGTTTTATGATAAACTCACGCTAGGTCGTAAGTTGGAGTTGCAGTTGAGTTCCCAATACGAACATCACCATCAGAATCCATGTAAAGCTGAGCCTGAGATAAACTGATAAAACAAAGAATAGTAATTGTTAATGATAGTAATTTCTTCATTGGAGTATTTGTTTTGGATTTATACACATTTATAGAATCAAACCACCTGGATCAGGTAGCTCAGCATGCTAGAGGTTTACAGAAAATTTTCCGAGATGAATTCTATATGAAACTACAAAATCATGAAATGCAAGTCAAGAGGCGATTGTAGGAGAAATTTTTGCAATGAGGTTGAAAATCCGTTTTTTGGAGTTTTAAACTTCTTGGAAGTTTAATCAGGAATGGAAGCATTTTGTTACCTCGTTTTCATATGTTGTAAAGCAGAAGATCTCAGGAAAATTTCTTATTGAATCCGATTGATGATGCAATCCTTACAGAAATAAATAGGGCCATTTCCTATTCCTCGGTTTTGATTGGCTGTATGAAACCCTGGAACGAAATCTAATCTTATTTGGGGTTAGTTCCCCGAAGCTTTGCTTCGAAAAGATGATTACTTTTGTTATGTGAGTGAATTTATTCATAAGAGCCACAATGTTTCAGTACTTCTCTACCACTTTGTATGCCCTGC
>DAOWNN010000281.1 GCA_030642585.1 Bacteroidota bacterium
CTATTCCGGTAACAACCACCAGAATGGGTAACCTTTGGCTTTATGCAGAAACATATAGTGAAGCAATAACTTAATCCAGTGTCCTGCTAATCCAGCCTCCCCAACAGTGTACTTCAAATCTCTTCCCCATTCCGGATACTTCTGCCAATCCGGAACTACAGGGAAAACTGTCATAGTAGCAGCATTTCCTTTTGTAAAGCTAAAGCCGGCAGATACTATACAGGCAGCCCCCATTTTCCCCATAGATGCCCTGTGCTTAAATTCTTTTGTATTATGTTTAATTCTATCTACAATATTTAAGGCAACTACTTTACCCATTACTCCTGAAGGCATTCCTGTTCTCGGAGGAGAAGGAAATATAGCAGTTCCATTTTTGCTTTTCATTGGTTTTGAAATAGAATGCGGAGGTGCGAAAGCAATTCCGGGAGCAAAAATATTTTCATATACCGGATTCTGATAAGTGGATGGCCAATCATCAATATTCCATTCTTCAAATGGTTTTCCTGAATAATCGGCATCTACCTTCATCAAACCATTCGGGGCAAATAGTTTGTCTGAGATATCCTTTCCTTCCCTGTCAAAAGCATTGATTCCTACTCCACTAAAAGCAGGGATGAGCATAGCAAAATCAAAATCTGCAGTTTTATATTCTCCATCCAGTGTTTCATAGTGTGCCTTTCCCTCTTCTATCTTATATACTCCCGCCCGTTTAATCCATTTTATTCCGTATTCCGCAAATAATGATTCTGAAAAGACTTTTGTTGGTGTAATATACCCACCCCGTGTTATAAATGCACCACCCATCCCGAAATCTCCTAATTCATATTCATTTGAAATCCAGGTTAACTCTGCTTTATCGGTCAATTTTCTTTTGTTTATTTCATAAGCCACATTTAAGATATATTCAAAGGCTGCACCCTGGCAAGTTGCCATTGAGTGACCGGTTCCAATAAGAAATTTTTGCTTTTCTCCCTTCTCCATTCTTTGGAAAGCTTCTTCAAGCTTAAGCCATGCATGTGCAGCATGATCATATGAACATACAGAAACAGTGTGCTTATCCGGTCCAAGTCCCTCCGTAGCACCAAAATTCAATTTCGGACCTGTAGCATTCACCAGGTAGTCATATTCAATCTTATCTGACTCACCCTGACGATCTTTATCTGTATATTCAATTTCAACAAAAGCTTTATCACTATTCTTATTTCCCTCAGGAAAAATTGATTTTGCGAATGCTTGCCTGAAGTCAATTTTCCAGCGATTATATACCCTTGATAGTGGAAAATATACCTGTTCAGGTTTCATTTTACCTATTCCAACCCAAATATTCGAAGGTATCCACTGATAATTTTTAGCCGGACTGACCACAACAACCTCATGCTTTTTACCAAGCTTTTTCTTAATAAAAGCCGCGGCAGTATGGCCTGAAATTCCGGCTCCTAATACAACTACTCTAGCCATAAAACTTTGGAATTTCGTTAAACATAAAATAAACTTAATAATATATTTAAGAATCTAAAGATACCAATTTATACATTTTCATTGGTGTTAAGCCTTATCAATTATATTGGCACCTAAAATAATAAGTGTCTTTAATAAATCCTAACACGCCTTTTCAGTTTTCCTTACTTCAAAATTTCCAATTTATAAAGTCCACATAATCAATCATATGATTTTACAATTATTATTTTCTGGAAGTTGAAAGTTCAAGGTTGGGAGTTGGAAGTTTAACAATCAAAATGAACCTCCAAGGTTCAAACTCAACATTCAAGGCTCAAATCAATTGTGAAAGAATTTAGTATTAACTATTTCCATGATGTTGCATTGCGAAAAACAGGAGAATATGTATTTACACCAGGCCCCGGGCTTCCGACGGCATCCAGTGTGCAGGCTTCCCATCCCACTTTATATTGCAACCTATTGGATTGGATAAAGCAGTTGATACGGAGTCTCCTTTCAGGTGTTCTTCAAGTGCTTCCTCCAGGTTATGAGCCCTTATGCCAGATTCATCTCTGGGGCTGTCTGTGGCTCTTCCTGTATAAATCAGTTCCCTTTCCCTGTTAAAAACAAAAAAATGAGGAGTTGTTAAAGCTCCATATGCTCTGGCAATATCCTGGCTGGCATCGTACAAATATTTCCATGGAAACTTATACTGATTCATCCTGCCAACCATCCCTTCGTAACTATCGGCCGGATAGGTGTTTGGAGAATTTGAATTAATCCCAACAAATTCAACCCCTCTGGGTGAAAATTTCTCAACAGTAGTTCTTGTAACTTCGTCCGATCCAATCACATAAGGGCAATGATTACAGGTAAAAAATATAACCAATACTTTTTCTGTAAAATCATCCAGGCTATAGCTTTTCCCATCTGTTGCCGGCAAGTTAAAAAATGGCGCCTTTTCTCCTATCTCAAGTGTATATGACATAAAAAAAATGATTAAAGTAAGCAACTTGAATCTCTATTTCTCTCTTCTTATGATAATTGATTAATGTCAAATGTCAAAAGGTCGCAGAGTATAAAAGTCAATATAGCGATTTTGTCTTCACAGAATTGGAAATAATTAATTTCCGAAAGCACATTTATTCATTCTCCAGAAATCTTTTCAAACTTAAAAGGTTTCTACGAAATCCTCTTTTCATCCAGGGCTTCATTAGTACAAGAGAAGATCTCCAAAACAAGGAATTTCCGCTTATAGAAGTTTCGACAATTAAACCGGTCCCGTTTTCAAGCTCGCTAAATATCATATGAACGGAAATGGTCATTTGGGGAGGATAAGCAATTATTGATAAGTCTTCTTCATTTTCAAACGAGACAATATCCAAAACAAAATTGGTTCTTCTACCAGCAAGATTATATGTAACCAAAAACTGATTTCCTGCGTCCTCAAGCAGATTCCCAACCAATTCGGCTTTTTCAAAATTTTCCATCCACATTTTTATCTGGCCAGGCAGAATAACAGATGTGAAAACATTCTGTACTTCGTCTTGAATGATTATTTCATGCCGGTAGTTTATTGATTTACTCAATATCCCTACCATCAGGAATCCAAGTAAAAGAAAACCGGCAATAAAATATACTAATCTGTTAATCTTCATTAAAAAAATATTCCTATAGTGATTTTTTGTACCCTGAAGCCACTATTCTAATAAATAAAACTTATTCCAGCATTTGCTTCAAATTGGTAAAATTTGTGATAAAATGCTTTTTTATAATGGGTTTGGAGAAAGTGACCATTGATTTAGATAGTATTCCAGTCCCTGTTACTTTCGTCTCCACCAGAAGTCTGGTGCCTTCCCCTTCTTCCTGGAATTCGATCATTGTTTCTAATATCATATGCCCGAAATCAAATTTTAGTCCCAGGTCTTCTTTCCAGTTGAAAGATGTAACCTCCTCCATCACCACTACTTCCCTACTTCCAATATTGAGGGTGAGCAAGTACCTGGAACCAGGACCATTCAGAAATCCATCCAGTGATTCCAGCCTTTCAAATCCCTGAACCCAGGCA
>DAOWNN010000049.1 GCA_030642585.1 Bacteroidota bacterium
CAAATAGCCCCGGGTAAGCCCACTGTTATATGCAAATAGCTATAATTCAGATAATGTGTGCTTTATTTTTTTATTGTTGAAAAAGTTCGGAAAACAGGAAGAGTACCATTTTTCACTCATTAGGTAGCTTTGGGTCAGCTCGTGAACATGTTAAGACGAACCGGGCTTACCAGGCACAATGTAGGTGTTTTTACGGTTTTTAAGAGCCAGCCAGTTTCCTGAATCGCCTGAAACTGATTAATTGCCCCATTTTTTCATCCCATAGGCGAAGACTCATTGTATGAAGGCTGGGAATAAAAGTAACAGGCTTGATCCCCCCAAATATTTTATTCTCCCTGTGGCACTTTTCAAGCTTGTAGTTTGGAATTTTGGGACTTAGGTGATGGATGTGATGAAATCCAATATTTCCTGAAAACCATTGCAATATCTTCGGAAACTTAAGGTAAGAGCTGCCCTCCAACGCCATTCTGCTATAATTCCACATATCCTCACGTGACCATATAACCTCATCAAACTGGTGCTGTACATAAAACAACCAGACTCCTGCAACTGTAGATAAATAAACTACGGGAAGCTGAATGAGCAGGAAAGCCTTCCATCCCAACAGAAGTATTAAGCCTGAAATGTAGGCAAGCAATATCAGGTTGGTGATGTAAACACTTTTGCGCTCGGAGGATTTCATGGATTTTTTCGTAAATCTTAGCAATACAACAAAAAGGAAAAAAGGAGCAATTCCAAATAAAAACACCGGATTTCTGTATAAACGGTAAATAAATTTTTTCCCAGGAGAAAGCTGCAGATACTCCTCTACTGTCAGGGTCCACACATCTCCATTCCCTCTCTTATCCAGGTTGCCGACATTTTTGTGGTGTATGGCATGCTCCCGGTGCCAGTGATCGTGAGGAGTGAAAGTAAGACTTCCTAAAATTATTCCAATAATAGTATTGGCTCTTGCTGATTTGAAAAAGGAGCCATGTCCACAATCATGGAATATAATGAATATCCTAACTAAAAACCCGGCAGCAAAAAATGATAATCCAATTGTGATCCAATAGGAGATATCCAGAGACAGGTACATGAGATACCATAAAATAATGTAGGGCCCAAGTGAATTGATAATCTGCCAGATGCTTTTTCTAATGTCAGGTCTATTATACTTACTGATAACTTTTATCCATGATTGATTATCTATTTGTTTAGTGTTCATGTCCTTTTTCTTTATGGAGTGCTATGCGCTTCACCCCTGTAAATTAACAGAAATCAGCCTGCTAAAACAAACCGGGAGATTTCCCGAAAGTTGAAACTTGGAAGATCACCTGCAATCAGTGAACAAAGTTACGGTTAAGCTGTCAGAATCACTAGTTATTTAGTATTTTACATCCCAAACCACCTAAACAATCAAAAATGAATATCTTTAAACATTCTCTTAAAAGCCTGTTATTACTTAGCTTTTTGTCTTCTATGATTTCATGTCAAAATACAAATCAGTATGCAGAACTGATCATAACACATGCCAATATTTGGACCGGCGATGAAAATCAAGCTTTTGCAGAAGCAATGGCTGTAAAAGGAGAAACCGTCATGGCTATTGGCAGTAACAATGAGATGCGGAAATTAATAGGTAACGATACAGAAGTCTTAAAGCTGGAGGGGAAATTCATAACTCCCGGTTTTATTGACAGCCACCTTCACTTTCTGACTGGAGGCTTTAATCTTTCTTCCGTACAACTCAGGGATGCAAAAACACCTGAAGAATTTATCATCAGAGTAGCAGAATTTGCAAAAAACACTAAACCCGGAACCTGGATACTGGGAGGAGATTGGGATCATGAACAATGGGGAGGAACCCTGCCTGAAAAGGAATGGATAGATGAATTCACCAAAGAACACCCTGTTTTTATTAGTCGCCTGGACGGGCATATGGCACTGGCAAATTCACTTGCCATGCAGCTGGCAGGACTTGATAAAAATACGCAAGATGTTGAGGGCGGTGCATTGGTGCGAAATGAAGAAGGCGAACTTAGCGGTATCCTTAAAGACAATGCTATGTCTTTGGTATGGAATAAGATCCCCGATCCTTCAGATGAACAAATTGATAAAGCTTTGCAGGATGCCATGAACTATGTATCATCAAAAGGTGTAACATCGGTACATCACATGGTAGGATATATGGATGCATTGGAAAGAGCACGGGATAACAAAACCCTGATAACACGAATATATGCTGCCTGGCCTATTGAAAACTGGAAAACCCTTAAAGACAAAATTGAAAAGGATGGAAATGGTGACCAATGGTTAAAGATTGGTGGCGTAAAAGGTTTTGTAGATGGTTCTCTCGGCTCACACACGGCTGCATTTTTTGAACCCTATACAGACCTACCCACCGATAAAGGATTCTTTGTAAACTCTCACCAGGATTTGTATAACTGGATTTCTGATGCAGATAAAGCAGGATTGCAGGTAATAATTCATGCGATAGGCGACAGTGCCATTCATTTTTTATTAGATACTTACGAAAAAGTGGGGCAAGAAAATGGCACCAGGGACAGAAGGTTCAGAATTGAACATTCCCAGCATATTTTTCCAAATGATATTGAAAGGTTTGCCAGCTTTAATATTATACCGGCTATGCAACCTTACCATGCAATAGATGATGGCAGATGGGCTGAAAAATTAATAGGTGCTGAACGAATTAAAACCAGCTATGCTTATAAATCGCTATTTGACTCCGGTGCCAGGGTAGCTTTTGGCAGTGACTGGTTCGTAGCTCCACCTGTTCCATTAGATGGCATATATGCTGCCGTTACACGGAGAACCCTGGATAATAAAAATCCGGATGGATGGGTGCCCGAACAAAAAATAACTGTAGAACAGGCACTGGTGGCCTATACAATAAATGCGGCATATGCCTCCTTTGAAGAAGACATAAAGGGAAGTCTTGAACCCGGCAAACTTGCAGATTTTGTAGTTCTCGATGAAGATATTACCAAAATTGACCCTGTGAAAATAAGAGAAGTAAAAATATTGCAAACATGGGTTGGAGGTGAAAAAGTGTACGACTTTGATGACTTTACATTGGAATAATGAGACCTCTGAATTTTCTGAAGCAGAAGCTAATAAATTGCTGGAATCAAAGTATAGGTCTTTTTAAGATTTATTTAATAATCTTACAGCAAATCTTATTTTTATTAATGGGCTAAATTGAAAATATAAAATGCTATATTTGCATTACTTACAATAATTGGAAATATGGATTTGCAAGATTTCAATTCTGGAAAGTACATTAAGCAAATAGAATACAAGTCTTTTTCTCCTGAAAAGATCTATCATAGTTGGATAATATCCTCACCTGAGATAAATAAATTATTGGCTGAGACTAATAGGCTTATTGGTGAACTAAATGCATTTTCCCAAATTATTCCAGATGTTGATTTTTTCATTTCAATGCATATACTAAAGGAAGCGACTACTTCCAGCAGAATTGAGGGAACGAAAACTAATATGGAAGAAGCTTTAATTAATGAAGAAGACATAAACCCTGAAAATAGAAATGATTGGGCAGAGGTTCAGAATTATGTCAAAGCCATTAATACTTCTATTAAAGAGCTCGACAAACTTCCAATCTCGAATCGCCTGCTTAAGAACACACATAAGATACTATTAATGGGTGCACGTGGAAAGCATAAAGTTCCTGGGGGGTTTAGAACAAGTCAAAATTGGATTGGGGCAACATTAAAAGATGCCGTATTTATTCCTCCACATCATTCTGAAATTCAAGAATTAATGAATGATTTGGAAATATTCATTAATGATAATGAACACCCCATCCCCCATTTAATTAAAATTGCAATAGCTCATTATCAATTTGAGACCATCCATCCTTTTCTTGACGGGAATGGTCGTTTGGGCAGATTATTAATAACACTTTATTTAGTAAGTAATAATGTCTTGAGAAAACCTTCTCTTTATTTATCAGACTTCTTTGAGAAAAACAAAACTTACTATTATGATAATTTAATGACTGCCAGAATAAATAGCAATTTGATTCAATGGATTAAATTTTTCCTGGCAGGTGTGATAGAAACATCGAAAGAATCAATTCAGGTTTTTAAGGATATAATTGCACTAAAGAATATTATCGAAATAGAAAAACTGCCGAAATTAAAAAGTAAAATTGAAAATGGTCACCTTCTGTTGAAACACCTATACCAGGTACCAATTACAGATTCAAAGTTTGTTTCATCATATTTAAAAATATCACCCTCTACTGCCAATAGACTTATTAACCAATTTATAGAACTGGAGATTTTAACAGAATTAACAGGCTATAAAAGAAATCGAAAATATATATTCAAAGAATACTTTAACATTTTCCAAAGAGAAAATGATTCCCCAAAAAACTAAATAAATAATGCAGACATGAAAAAGCTAGTGGTCTTTCTTTTACTATTAAGTGAAATAGCAGTGGCTCAAAACATTTCAGTTTTGACAAATGAAAAAATTCTTAGTTCTGATTCACAATATTGTTTTCCGCATTTCAGTCCGGATGGAGATAATATTGCTTTCACAACCCAGAACTTCATTGGATTATATATCATGGACATGAAAACAAAACAATTTGTTCAGATATCCGATAAACCAGGTGCAGGCTACAATCCTGTTTTTTCAAATGACGGTTCAACAATATATTACAGATGGGATGAATACAAAGGAATGAAGAAATACTCCAGTATTTATTCAAAGAATTTAAATAACAAGGGATTGACAATTTTAGAAAGCGGAAAAAGAAAAATGTCAACTCCACAGATTTCAAATAATAAATTGATATATACTGTTGACAATGAGATTCATAAACTACAAATATCCGAAAAGACAGACCCAGGGCAATATAAGGATATTTGGACATGCATTGAGAACCAAAGAATTGTTGTGTATATAAATGAAGACAGAAAAGTTCTTACACCCAAAGGAGAAGGAAATTATATCTGGCCTCAATTGTCGCCGGATAAAACAAAAATACTCTTCACATTTACCGGACACGGAACATATATATCCGATTTGGATGGAAACATCCTTGCGGATATTGGTTATTTAAATGCTTCAAAATGGTTAAATAACGATTGGGTAGTTGGAATGAAGGATTATGATGATGGGTATCTTGTTACAAAATCAGACATATATGCAGTAAAATCTGATGGACAAAAATCGATTCAATTAACTCAAACCGAAGACGAATTAGAAATGTATCCTGATTGTTCACCTGGCAATTCTAAAATCGTTTATCATACACTTGAGGGTGATATTTATTTATTGACTTTAAAACTTAAATAGGAGAGGTTATCATGAGAAAAACATTTTTGATACTCATAGCGTTTTTATCAGTTATTAATCTTTTTTCGCAAGATTTTTCTGGTATAAGTATTTGTATAAACCCCGGACACGGTGGCCATGATGGTGATGACAGGTATATTGAAGAGACCGGATTTTGGGAATCTGAAGGAAATCTGACTAAAGGATTATATCTCAGGGATATTCTTGAAAGCTACGGCGCAACAATAATAATGACAAGAGTAACTAATTATACTTCCGATGACCTGCCTTTATCCCAAATAGGTCAGATTGCAAATGATAATAATGTCGATTTCTTCCAGTCTATCCACAGCAACGGCTTTAACGGTGTAAGTAACTACCCCCTGACACTGTTTCGGGGCTATGATAATGACCCGGTATTTCCGAAAGCTAAAGAAATGGGGCACATAATATGGCCCAAACTATGGAAAAACGGCAATGGATGGTCCCATTCAGGAGAAAAGAACAGGGGAGATTGGAGTTTTTATCCTGAATGGGGAACACAAGGATTAGGGGTCTTAAGAACTTTGGTAATGCCCGGCGTGCTCACCGAAGGATCGTTCCACGATTATGTTCCCGAATCCTGGCGATTACAGAATTTAGATTACAGAAGACATGAGGCATGGGTTTTCGCCAGGTCATATTTTGATTATTTTGAAACAGATTCTTCCGATCTTGGTGTAGTTGCTGGAATCTTCCGGGATCCCTATACAAGTCCTGCGTTCTATTTTAATCCAAATACATTAGACAAAGATGCTCCGGTAGAAGGTGTAACTGTGACTTTAACACCCGGAAACCTTGTTTACCAAACAGATACATTGAACAATGGTTATTTCTTTTTTGACAGTATTGTCCCGGGAGACTATATTCTCACATATGATGCTGAAAATTTCTATACAGATACAACGCATATTACGGTTTTGCCGAATGAAACTTCATTTGTTAATGAGTATCTGCAAATTGATACTACAGTAGCTCCCCGGGTCTTGTATCATTCACCAATAAGTACAGTTAATGACAGTGTTGCTTTAAACCAGGTGTTTAAAGTATATTTTGATTATCCTATGAATAAAGATTCCGTTGAAAATGCAATTTCTATATCCCCTGAAGCAAACCTGGTTTTTTCATGGGATGAAGATTCAAAAATTCTAACTATTAGCCCGGAAACAATTTATACAGCAGGCTCACATTTTTCAATTACAATATCGACAAGCGCACAACATTTATGGAATGTCTCGATATCAGAACCTTATGTTTTTGATTTTTATATTAAAGACCGAACACAACTTGTATTGGAAAAATTCTATCCTACAGAAGGAATGGAAGAAGTAAGCACTCTATTGCAACTCCGCTTATACTTTGACGCTCCTTTGGATACAGAGACAATAGAAGATAATATAGTGCTTTATAATCTCAACAATGATATAATACCAGTTACAAGAAAGCTTATTTTTGAGGAAGGTGGTAAGGGATTTTATTTTTTCGAGCCTGAAAATGAGCTCGACCTCAACAGTTATTACAGGCTTGCTGTTTCGGAAAACCTTACCGATGAATATGGTATCACCCTGAAAGAAAATTATGAGATCAATTTCAAAACAATAACTGATGCCTATGTCCCCGGGACGGTATTTATTGATTTTGAAAGTATAAGTTCATGGTGGGATCCTGACGGCAGTGGCAGCACGATTGGTACTATCGCTGAACTTACAACATTCACACATTCTTCTACCAATGTAATAAACGGCACATATTCAGGAAGATTGGATTATGCCTTCGAGAATGATGATAACGGAGTATGCCGTACTCATAATGCAGGAACTCCGGCAGTAGGTTCTAATCCTGATTCGAAGATAGGCTTCTGGGTTTTCGGCGATCTTAGCTACAATATTCTTGAATATTGGTTCTACCCACCAACCGGGTATTCGCCGGTATATGTTGATATAATTGATTGGGCAGGTTGGGAATTAAAATATATTCCCTTTACAGATATTGGCTCTGGTAGTACCCGATTTGCAAGTCTCGTTGTTTTACAAACAGCAGGAGGTGCAAAAAGGGGAACCATGTATTTCGATGATGGTCAGATCTTTATACCTGTGGGGATAGCTGGAAAACCACAGCTTGAAACATTCATAGAACAGAATTACCCGAATCCTTTCAGTACATATACAACTTTCAAATTTAATGTCCCTGATAATTGCCATGTTAAACTAGCGGTTTACAATATGACAGGGAAGCAAATAGCAGTCCTGGTCAATGAAAACAGTAGAAGTGGAAGCTATAATTACGTATGGGACGGAACTACAAATAGCGGCAAAAAGCTAAATCCCGGAATGTATATTTATAAATTTGAAATGACTTCATTATCGAATAATCACATAGAAACCGGTAAATGTGTATTGATGAAATAGAGTAAGCACCTGGCCGCAACCCCTTTCATCACAAATATGATCTTTATTAGGCTTGTATTTGTCTTAAAATACCTGGTTATGGCCAGTAGATAGACTTCTTGTGTGATTATTTAAAGGAAATTTGAATCATGGGACAAGTACTGAAACATCAATAATACTCCGTAGGAGTTTAACACTACAAAAATTCATTTTAAAATATCTTTTTCTAACAGTCTATCCCCTACGGGGAAATGTTTAATTTCATAACATCTTTCTACAAAACTTTAACCGCTACGCGGTATAAACATCATAAATAGTCAAGCCTGAAAAAGCCCTTGCTCCTTACAGATTAGTATTTTTATTTTCATAAAGTCATCAATAGTTTCAAATAATTTGAAGCAAAAATTAGCAATTGTGAAATCATCTCTGTTGTAAGCAACCTCCTGAATTTACTACAATCTCGGCTATTATTTTTATACATTGTAGGTGGTTTTTTGCTTCTTCAAATAAATATTTCCTGTATTCAGAGTAGGAAGGTTCAAAATGTAGTTTGTACTTCTTCCGCCCTCACCTGAATCCGATAAGACTCCCTTTTCGATTAAGTCTTGGATATCTCTTCGAGCAGTATCTCTATGTACTTTTGTCATCTTCGCCCATTTGGATGAATGTAATTTACCAAACAAATCACCTTGGAGTTTATTGATCATTTTAATTTGTCTCTCATTGAATTGAGTATTTTTATGTAGCTCCCAGAATTTTGCTTTCATCAATATTTTCGATAATGTCTCATCGGTTAATTCAAGTGCATCAGTCAGACGTTCAAAGTACCACACTAGCCATTGGCTTATATCCATACTTCCTTTTTGTGTGGACTCCAAAATATCATAATACCCATTTTTAGATTTCATGATCTGTGATGACATACTATAGAACCTTTGGTTGGTTCTATCTGCTCTCGCTAATTGTGTATCTGCAATTGCTCTGGCAATTCTTCCATTCCCATCATCGAAAGGATGGATACTTACAAACCATAAATGGGCTATTGCTGATTTAATTACAGACTCCATGCTTTCATCTCTATTGAACCAATCTATAAACCGTTTCATTTCTTCTTCTAATCGTGGAGCTTCAGGAGCGGTATAATGTACTTTTTCCCTTCCCATTGCGCCTGATACAACTTGCATTGGACCGTGTTCATCGCCTCTCCATTCGCCTACGGTTATCTTATACATACCACTTCTTCCTGTTGGGAATAGGGCGGCATGCCATCCGCACATTCGATCTTTAGTTAAGGGGTCTTGATATTTTTGAGTTGCATCCAACATCATTTCTACAACTCCCTCTACATCCCGACTTGCATTGGACAATCCTGATATTTCCATCCCTAGTCTTCGAGCTACTGAAGATCTTACTTCTTCTGGGTTTAATAACTCTCCTTCAATTTCACTTGACTTAACAATGTCTTCGGTTATTGTTTCAAGTACGGCTTCTTCTCTTAATTCGAATCCTATGCTTTCCATTCTACCTATTAACCTTCCTTGTAAGTCACGCACTTTGCTCACGTATGGGAGTAGTATTTCGTTATCCCATTTAAAGTTTGGCCAGTCTTTGCTTTGATGTAAATACATTGTCATTACTTTTAAATGCCGTATATAATACTACGAATATAGAGAGTATTTGACGTATTACAAAATATTTGACGTATTATTTACGTCAATAAAAGCATTTAATTGCCGTATATTTTGCTTCAAAAACAGGTTTTAACTATCGTATTAGTTTAGAAAAGACTCATTATTTTTTAATTACCTACAACATCTAATAAACCTTTACTCATTATGTTTCGGTTCAGCAAAATTAGGCCTCTTGACAACTCAACAAAACTTATTGCACGTAGCTGTCCCAATATTCCAGTAGTTGGGGATTTGGATTCAACACATCAAACAACTTTTGAAACAGCTCTTTAGTTAACAAGTAGTATAATAGGGCTTTAGCCCAACAATTTAATCCTCCTTCGCATTTCGCTTGCGCCACCGCTAAAGCTTTAGGCAGCACGCGGTCGGCGGACGAGAAGAATGGTTTAATTCCTCGGAGTTCTACTCCGAAATGAGAGGTTCAGGGTTCTACCCTGAGGTCTCATACCTTTAATCAAAAACTAAAAATTATTATCATGGGAAAAAGAATAGAAGTTCAATATCAATAATACTAATTATAATAATCATTGGAGATTTCTTCATGATTTCAATTAATACCGGCCCCAATGTAACTCCCTTTGAGGATTTTGGGCAAGTAATAGTCAGTATTGGGATTGTCTGGGTAGTTGTGAAAGTGATTCAGGGGATTGTAAAAGCTCACAGAGGGTACTGAAACGAGAGGATAAAACAATAAAAACCTAACTTTATCTTATAAGATTCATGTGTTATTCGGTATATTTGTTAGGCATATAACGAGTTACTAGCAATGGCCAGAATCAGGCCTACGCACATGTTTTTGTGTTGGCCGCCGTTCGCAGATTTATCTTAATGCTTTACCTAATTAAATTGGGCTTATTCAAACCCGTAAATCTCAAGCCTGCGAACGGCCACATCGCTCGAACAACCCACCCTAAACACAAAAACCCGAAGCGCCTGCAACTTATAAACTTTCTGATAAGCTGGAAAGACAATAGCTTTACTTAACC
>DAOWNN010000226.1 GCA_030642585.1 Bacteroidota bacterium
AAAACAGGCCTGATTTTCTCCAGCTCAATCCTGGCATTTTCCCAGAATTCTTTGGGGGTATTCTGTGGTTGGTCAACCCTAAAACCATCAACTCCAAGCTTTACCCAGAATGTCAGGGCTTCAAGCATATAATCCTGCAAGTCTTCATAGCTCCAATCTAATTGAGCTACATCGGTCCAATCAAAATCATCAGGTCTTTTAGGACTTCCGCTTTCATCTGTTACATACCATTCGGGGTGTTCTTCTATCAGGTGATTGTCCCATGCTGTATGATTCGGAACCCAGTCCATCAATACATGAAATCCCATTTCATGAGCTTTATTAAGCAGCTCCATGAAATCATCCATGGTTCCGTAATTAGGATTAATGGCTTTAAAGTCTTTTACAGCACAAACACTTCCCAGGAGCCCTTTTTTGTTTTTCTCACCCACCGGATAAACGGGCATCAACCATAAAATATCAACTCCCAGTTCTTTCAGCCTTGGAAGATGTTCCTGAACTGCCTTTAAGGTTCCTTCTTCAGTATATTGCCTGACATTAATTTCATAGAGTGTAGCATTCTTTGACCAACCAGGATGCTTTACTTCACTAATAAATGAATAAGATGTTTTTTCCATAGGTTCTTTCTTTTTTTTCCGGCTTGTATCCTTACATGATGCAAGTATTATTAAAGCTGCCAGAATTAAACTGCTGGTTAAATAAAATGTTTTCTTCATGTTTTTGTAAGAGATAAATTTCTTCTTGTTAAGGAGCTTCCCATTTTCCAAGTAAAAATAGATTATAATCTGAATTCAAACTTATTTTCCCTTTTTTAACCTGGCATATTTTTCCTGAATAGTAATCCAGGACCTGCATACCATCTTCGAATATATCCTTAACATCAATTTCCTTTAATCCGGGCTTAAGGTCCAATCCGACCAGGACGACATCTTCATAATTTCCTGAATTATATATTCGTTGGAAGTAATATGGCTCCCGGGATATCATCTTATGTTGTCCTGCTCCCACAGCAGGGTGATTACGCCTGAATGTTCCAAGTTTTTGCCAATGTATCAGAACATCCTGAATATTGTAACTATTCTTCCTGATATTTTCATCAAGCTCTTCCCAATTCATGAATGAACGAAGTTCGGCATCACCTTTTGTTCCTCCTGCATTTAGTGAGCGTGCTGACTCATCTCCATAATACACCTGGGAGGCTCCGGGGCATAAAAGCAGCTTTGTCCCGGCCTCAAACGGGTTTTTCCTTAATTTGTCAAACGGTGCACTATCATCGTGTGAGCTTATGTAGTTTAATACAGACTTTCCTTTTAATTCATTATTTAGCAGGGAGGAATATTTAGAGAAGATTTCTTCATAGGAATTGTGTGCATCATATTTAAATTCAAAATTGATCAGGCTTTTAAATCCATAATCGAAAAAATTCACAATTGAATCGCCAAAATTATATCCATCAATGGCAGAAATATTATAGCCGTAAACCTCCCCAACCATATAAAACTCTTTTTCGTCAAGTACCTTTTCCGGATTCTGTTCTTTCCAATCCTGAAATGCCAGTTGGGCTTCTTTATACAAATCAGACCAAACAGATTCTTCGGTATGCTTGGCAGTATCTATCCTGAACCCGTCAACTCCGAATTTTCTAATCATGTCTGTAAGCCATTTTATTATATAATAGCGTGGAGCTTCAGGATAGGAAGTTCGGTCAAAAAATTCCTGTAGTTCTTCTAATTCCAGTTCAAGCCTGCCTTCTTTGGCCCATTTTTCTTTCAGTTGATCAGGCAGATTTACATTTTCATTGCTTTCTGTTTTTATATCCGGTAAATTCTCAACCAGGGTACAGCTTATTGTTGATTCATATCCCTGATAAGTGCAAGTGGGACTTGTACGAACCCATGAATCGGGCCATTGAAGGTCGATTTCTGTTACCGGTCCGGTATGATTTAAAACTACATCCAGGATAACCCTGATTCCATGTTTGTGAGCTGTTTCCACAAAGTTTAAAAAATCTTCTTCCGTACCAAAATTTGGTTCAAAAGCAGTCCAGTCTTTTGCCCAATAACCATGATAACCATAAGTATCACCTGTTCCTTCATTGACAAGGCCATGAATTTGCTCAACTACCGGAGATAGCCAAATAGCATTAATGCCCAATTTATCGAAATACCCATCTTCAATTTTCATGGTAATTCCGGCGATATCCCCTCCCATAAACCCTCTTAATTTTGCAGTTTTCTGATCTCTCCTGAAGTTCAAATCATTTTCTGGTTTCACGTTGTTAAAGCGATCGGTAAGAAGGAAATACACATTTGCGCCCTCCCATACAAATGGAGCATCATAGGATATATTTGATGCAGAATTGTCCCGGCTTGTATCTGAACATGCTGTTATAATCAAGAAACCAATAAAAAGAAGTAGTTTACTATTCATGTTTTTTTTAGCAGTATTTATTATAAATAATATACAGGTTTCTGCAAATTTTTATTCTTTGTAGGATAAAGGTGTTACGATCCTTAATTAGCAATCCAAATTCCTGGTGTTTTTTCGAGTCTTAATGCCTTAGTGGCTATCTTTTTCTTGCCACCCCAGTACAGTCATTCTTCCTTACGGGGCAGGCCAAGGCCCCAAGGCACAAAGATTCACGAAGTTCAAGGGTCTTTCTATAAATATGTCATCCCAGCCTGGGTGGCAGATAGGCCTACAGGATCCCAAGACAATATATAGTATAATAATACAATATTGAATTAATCATTCAGCAGTTCTAATTAATAGTAGTTTCCAAAAAATAGTTTGCATAAATCAAATGTCCCTTAGGGACTAAATATTTATAGTAAAGTTGTTATAATCAACATTTTAAGTCCCATTAGGGACGAAATATAAGTTGGTTTAATTAATGATACACAAATTAGAACAGAGCCAAAAAACAGGGCCTTATTCGTTTCTATTTAGGGCATTAAGGTCATCAAAAGCCTCGGTCAGTCTTTCAATGAAGCTAAGTTCGCCTTTCCTTAACCAGGCCCGGGGGTCATAGAATTTCTTGTTTGGTTTATCTTCTCCTTCCGGGTTTCCAATCTGGGTCTGCAAGAAATCTTTTACCTCTTTATAATACTTATTAACACCATCCCAGAAAGCCCATTGCATATCAGTATCCAGGTTCATTTTGATGACCCCGTAGTCAATGGCTTCTTTAATAAGATGCTTTTCAGAACCTGATCCGCCGTGAAAAACAAAATTGACAGGATTGTTTTCAGTATGGTATTTATTTTGAATAAATTCCTGAGAATTTTTCAGGATGTCTGGTCTCAATTCAACATTTCCAGGCTTATAAACACCATGAACATTTCCAAAGGAAGCGGCAATAGTAAAGGCATCACTTATTTTTAACAATTCCTCATAAGCCTGTGCAACTTCTTCTGGCTGGGTATAAAGACGGGAGCTATCCACATCTGTATTATCTACACCATCTTCTTCTCCACCGGTTATTCCAAGTTCAATTTCCAGAGTCATTCCCATTTTATTCATTCTTTCAAGATATTTCTTGCTGATAGAAATATTTTCTTCCAGTGATTCTTCCGATAGATCTAACATATGAGAACTGTAAAGAGGCTTGCCTGTTTGTTGAAAGTGTTTTTCCCCTGCATCTAATAATCCATCTATCCATGGAAGAAGTTTTTTTGCAGCATGATCAGTATGCAGTACAACAGGAACTCCGTAGTATTCGGCCATTGTATGTACATGATAGGCACCGGAAATACCACCTGCAATTGCAGCTTTCTGGTTTTCATTTGAAATACCTTTACCTCCAAAAAAAACGGCACCTCCATTTGAAAACTGAATGATCACAGGAGAATTTACCTTTGCGGCAGTTTCCAAAACTGCGTTAACGGAATTTGTTCCTATTACATTTATTGCTGGGATGGCGAAATTATTTTCATTTGCATAATCAAATAATTCTTTCACTTCATCGCCAAATAAAACACCTGATCTGAATTTTTTTGTAGTCATTATAATATGATTTAATAGGTTTATTTTTTTTATAGCAAACGAGAACTTTAGATAATGTAAAGATAATACAATGAAAACTGGAATTCCTGCCAACTATTGAATTCTTTCAATATTGGACTTCCTGCCAACTATTGAATTCTTTCAATACGGATATTAATGCCTTTTTCCAGGTGATACTTTTTGTTGTAAACAAGCACGTCTATACTTTCACCTGAAATGTTAGACAGGCTAATATCTATTTCATTCACATATAAACTCAGAATATTTTCACGGAATCTTACATTAAATGAAAAAGAAGTCCACTTTTGGGGTATCAATGGAGTGAAATTCAACATATTATTTCTAACTCTCATGCCTCCAAAACCCTCCACTACCGACATCCATGTTCCTGCCATACTGGTAATGTGCAAGCCCTCTTCCACTTCTTTATTATAATCATCCAGATCAAGCCTTGCAGTGCGAAGATAAAAGTCATATGCCCTATCAATGTCTCCTGTTTTCGAAGCAAGTATCGAATGCAAGCAGGCAGAAAGAGAAGACTCATGGACTGTTCTGGGTTCATAATAGTTAAAATTCCTTTTTATACAATCCAGGTCATATCTTTCTTCAAGCATATAGATGCCTTGCAAGACATCTGCCTGTTTGATAAAGGGGGA
>DAOWNN010000267.1 GCA_030642585.1 Bacteroidota bacterium
AATATTCTTCGTCTCATTCTAATAACTTCACATCTACCATTACAGGAAGATGATCACTAAATCCTCCCTGGTACCTAAATCCATAAAATGTAGAAAAAGGCTTCATACCCAAATAGTTCTTATCAGGGATTAAAAGAAAGGGAGGATGAAACACCTTAAAAGAATCTTTATCAATTCTGAATGTTGATGGCCCATTGATCAAAGACTTTGAAACAATTATCTGATCAAACATATACCACTGCCCTTTGTACTTATACGAGCTTATATCTCCAGTCCACGACCGCAAAGATTTACAAACGCTGTGGAATCAACTAAACCAGGATCCCTTGCCGAAACCAAATTAGTAAGACTTTTATTTTCCGGTTGATCGTTAAAATCCCCCATAATAATAATCTTCGCTCCCTCCTCCACCAGTAATAAGCTATCCACAATTCCTGTCAGGCTTGCCGAAGCTATCATTCGCCTGGTTTCCGAAGCCATCTGACCATTTCTCCGCGATGGCCAATGATTCACAAATATATGCAGTGGATCTGATGGTGCCCCATTTATCATCCCTTTCACATATAATATATCCCTTGTAGCATAATTCACATCACCCGGGAAAATAACAGAATACTTTCCTGAATACAAAATAGTAAACCTGTCTTTACGATATAGGAGGGCTACATCAATACCCCTGCGATCAGGACTATCAAAATGAACTATTTCATAATCAATTTTCTTTAATGGGGTCTCTTGCAAGAGCTCCTTCAATACCCTTTTGTTCTCAATTTCACAAACAGCTATCAAAGAAGGTGCATCCCATTCACCAAGTGCTACAATTGTCTTATAAAGCTTATTAACTTTCTCTTTATATCTCTGATATGTCCAGTTTCTATCCCCCCCTGGTAAAAATTCATCATCCATTGTCAGTGTATCATCCCACGGATCAAAAAGATTCTCAACATTGTAAAACATTATCCTGAAATTCCCATTCAAGCTTCCGGTTTGGGCTGAAAGATCAACGGATTGACAAAGCAAGCTCAATAACAAAATGTAGTTAAGCAGGGAAGATAAAAAAGAAAAAACTGGTTTCCTTAGATTATCTTTCAGATTGTTTTTCAATACGTTCATAGGCTCCAAGATCTGGAAATACATCATCCAGCCGGCTATTTCCTAAAAGATCAAAAGGAAACAGGTTTGCAATCTCTACGAATCCTTTATCCTTTGCAAAAGCAAGTGTATCGAGCTGAAAATTTGTCTCATAAATATTCGTAAATCCGGGTTCTGAATTTACATAAGGGTGAACAAAATATAGAGGATTTGAGGTTGGTACTGAGGTATCTGCCTTCACAAGACAATAATTAAAAAAATAATTAAATTCCCCTGATCCGGGAAGTTCACTCAATCCAATTTCATTCTCCCGGCTCCCATAAATTATACAATTTCCAAAGTCTGCCTTTAGTAAATCGCCTTCAAACAGAACCGTATCATTAAAGTTATAATAATTTGAGAGAAGAACAGAGGGAGATGTTCGCTGCGACCAGTTCCAGTAATTTGCAATTGTACAATGCATAAATTCGTACCATCCTCCTGTGGTAAGGACAAGGGTGAAAAAACCACAGTCTGAAATCTCACAATTATCGGCTAAGATAGTAGCACCAATGGATGACATTCCGGCATAGGTCATATGCTTAACAATTGAATTTGAAATAAACAAATCCGGAAATGGGTCTGTTGAATAAAAGTTACCCAGATGAATTCCAGTAGTGGCATTTAATATTTGAACATTTAATAATTCATTCCCTGTGCTGCCATTTATAAAATAAATTCCACCCCATTGGCCCGGGATGTCTTTGTAAAGCTGATCCAGGCGGTCACCGCTAAAAAATATTGGGTCTTCAGTTGTGCCCAAAGCCATTAAAGTACCACTCACATATAGTGTTGACCCCTTATGGAAATATAATCTAGCCCCCGGATTTATCCTTAAAGTTTCAAGCGTATCAACAAGGGCTGAATTATATATCAAATATGGTTTATCGTTGGTCCATGTCTGTGAGGATAATATTTCACCATTTATCAGGTGAACATCCTGACCCCAGGCAAGCAGATTTACGTCCTGAACATTTCCATTTGTTATAAAAACTACTGAATCTATTATTACCATAGGACTGCCGCTGTTTTGCGGATCTATGGTTGCTTCAATGAATACAAAAAGACTATCATTCGCCAGTAAGGGGACCTCCTTAATCGCAGTCCCTGACCTGCCATCAACATTAAAACGGAAACCAGTTTGTTCACTACCTGCAATTTCAATGGAAGAGATTAAAATATCATGATTACTTGAATTATATACTTTAAACTCCCTGGTAATTGTACCTATGGTAGTGAAAACCGTATCGAAAAACAAGGTGTCCACAGAGAATTCTAACTTCACAGACGTGCCGGTGAAGTACTTTTCCTTCTGACAACCATAGAAACAAATCCCTGTTACAATAAGCAGGGAAAAAACAAATCTAAATCCACTGTATAAAAACAGCTTTTTCATCCTGGTAGAAATTTATCCTCATTTAGCAAACGAAACAATGCTTCAAACATTATATCATCTTCAAAAAAGTGTTTTGCAAATTGTAAAATTAGTATCTTTAAACCAATCATAAATCAAAATCATTAAATAAATGAAAGCTCCACAAATTACTCTTATAATCTTGCTTGCCATCATCCTGACTCAATGTTCATCATCAAAAAAAGAAATTGATCTCCTTGTTTTTAATGGTAAAATTACAACCGTGGATAGTCAACTCAATATAATTGAGGGATTTGCAGTAAATGATGGTAAAATTGTGGAAGTTGGTACAAAAAAGGAATTGTTTGAGAAATATACTGCCAAAAAGTCTGTAGATCTCAAGGGGCAGTACGTTTACCCGGGATTAATTGATGCACATTGTCATTTCTTTGGTTATGGAATGAATCTGAAAAATGCAGATCTTTCAGGTACTAAATCGTTTGAAGAGATAATTGATATCCTTAAAGAGCATTATCAGAAATTCCCCTCAGAATGGGTACTTGGAAGAGGATGGGACCAGAATGACTGGGAAATAAAAGAATTTCCAAATAAAGAAAAACTTGATGAGGCATTTCCTGATATACCTGTTTACATAAGAAGAATCGACGGACATGGAGCAATAGCAAATAGTGAAGCACTCAGGAGATCCAATGTTACCAAAGAGACTAAAATTCAGGGTGGCGATCTTATTCTGGATAATGGCGAATTAACTGGTGTGTTAATCGACAATGCTATGGGATTGGTTGGAAGGCTTATCCCTGATAATAGCAGGAAAGAAAATGCAATGGGACTTCTTAAGGCACAGGAGAATTGTTTTGAAGTTGGCTTAACGGCTGTTTTTGATGCCGGACTGGGTAAAGGAGTTATTGAATTAATGGACAGCCTTCATAAGGCAGGAGAATTAAAAATCAGAATTAATGCATGGATCAGTCCAACGGAAGAGAACTTTGAGCAATTCATGTATCAGGGGGTATATGAGACCGACAGGCTTAAAGTTTGTGCTATCAAACTTTTTGCTGACGGAGCCCTTGGATCAAGAGGAGCAAAGCTTATTGAGCCTTACACAGACGACACGGGAAACAGTGGCCTGCTGGTTTCAGATCAGGAAAAGTTGTTGGATCTATGCAAATTGGCATATAAATATGGTTACCAGGTAAATACACATTGCATAGGAGATTCTGCAAACCGGCTTATGCTTCAAATTTATGCTGAGGTTTTAAAAGAAAAAAATGATCGTCGATGGAGGATTGAGCACGCCCAGGTGATTCACCCTGATGATTTTCAATTGTTTGGTAAATACAGTATTGTTCCCTCAATTCAGCCTACACATGCTACTTCAGACATGTATTGGGCCGGAGACAGGCTTGGACCTGAGCGGGTGAAAGGAGCATATGCATACAAACAACTTCTTGAACAAAT
>DAOWNN010000242.1 GCA_030642585.1 Bacteroidota bacterium
AGACAAGGAGAAAAAGTGAATGTCAGGCATATCTTAATGAAACCAAAGGTTACCATGGATGAAATTAAACAGGTTTTTGATTTTCTTGATTCACTCGTAGTTAAAATCAATCAGGATTCAATACCCTTTCCACTTGCGGTTCAATTGTATTCTGAAGATAAAGATTCCAGGCTAAGTGGGGGAGTAATGGTCAACCCCAATACTAGAGACACAAAGTTTCAACTTGACGAATTAGACCAGGCTACAGCACGGGCAATTCAAAACCTTGACCCGGGTTCTGTTTCACAGCCTTTTGAAACTCAGGATATGACAGGAAACAGAGTTTTTAAAATTATTAAACTAAGCAAAAGAATTGAGCCTCACAAAGCAAGTTTAAAACTTGATTATACCATTTTACAGGAAATGACTAAAAGTTCCAAGCAACAGGAAGTATTTTTAGAATGGATTGAAGAAAAACAAAAAACTACCTATATCAGGATTGACAAATCCTACAGGGCTTGCAAATTCAATAGCAAAACCTGGGTGAAATAACCAATTAAGGATTCATTCTTCCTATTAATACTATAAGAATGAGAATGTTCAATATTAATATTTCTTTGAATCATAATTTTGCAGTATGGCTCCTCAGAATGTTTCTGGGCATGTTTTTTTTCCTCTCCCCATTGTTTTTTCTTTCGGCTCAATCTGGTAAAAAAATCAATATTTTGAATGCAAATGATTTTACCTTTGACAGGGCTCAGGGGGATATCAGGAAGCTCATTGGAGAAGTAAGGATGGAACATGACGGAACTTATATGAATTGTGATAGTGCCTACCTGTATCAAAATAACAATACAGTAGAAGCTTTTGGGAATATATATATCAGACAGGGCGATACTTTACACATGTATGGCGATTACCTTCACTACTCAGGAAATACAAAATTTGCAAAACTGAGAAAAAATGTCAGACTCATTAATAAGGAAACAAAACTCAAAACAGATATTTTGGACTATGATCTTCATCTGGATCAGGGGTATTACTATGACATAGGAGAAATTAACTCAGGTGATAATTTCCTTACCAGTATCAATGGAGTTTATTATTCTAAAAAGGAGATTTTTAATTTTCAGGATAGTGTAAAAGTAATAAATCCTGATTACCGGATCTATTCCGATACAATGCAATACAATACAGTAACAGAGGTCACAGAATTCTTTGGCCCTACCGAAATAATTTCTGACAGTAATTATATCTATTGTGAAGAAGGGTGGTATGACACAAAAAATGACATCTCCAAATTTTCAAGGAATGCTGTTTTTAAAACTCAAAGCAGACTCATAAGGGGGGACTCTCTATATTACGATCGCAAAAATGGCGTAGGAGAAGCCTTTGGAAATGTAATTATTAAAGATTCTACTCAAAACATCATATTGAAAGGCCAGATTGGCTATTTCCATGAAATTACCGATGAGTCTATGCTTACAGGAGATGCAGTTTTTATACAAATCATAGAAGAAGGAGACAGCTTATTTATGCATGCAGATACTTTAAGGTCTACTCCCGATAGCCTGGGAATCAATAAAATTATCAATGCATATTATGGTGTTAAGATTTTCCAAACTGATTTACAGGGGATTTGTGATTCTTTATCATATTGCTTTGCAGATTCAGTTATTCGTTTATATAGCTCCCCTATCATCTGGGTAGAAGGAAACCAGCTCAGTTCTGAATATATGGAGCTTCACACCAAAAATAATAAACCTCACAGACTTGATTTATTAGGTTCTGCTTTTATTATTTCTCAGGAAGATTCATTGAAATTTAACCAGATAAAGGGTAAAAATATAAATGCCTATTTTAAAAACGAAGTCTTACATAAAATCATAGTATCAGGAAACGCACAAGCCATATATTACATTAAAGATGAAGGTGATGATGAAATAATGGGTGTTAATAAATCAGAAAGCAGCTACATTACCCTTTATTTAAAAGATAAAGAAATCAATAATATCTTATTAATCAATCAAATTGATGGAGTGCTAAACCCTGAGGAAGAAATTACACCTGATAAGCTAAAGCTGGAAGGTTTTGTCTGGAAGGAGTATTTAAGACCCAAGAAAATGGAAGATATCTTTAAGTTTTAATATTCATCTTCATTAAAGAAAAAATCATCTTTGCTGGGATAATCCGGCCAGATGTCTTCTATGCTTTCATAAATATCGCCCTCATCCTCAATTGCCTGAAGATTTTCTATTACTTCAAGGGGAGCACCAGACCGGATACCATAATCAATCAGCTCTTCTTTTGAGGCCGGCCAGGGTGCATCTTCAAGCTTTGATGCCAATTCTAATGTCCAATACATAAACTCAAAATTTTTGCAAATATATAAAATAAAATATCAATACAAAATCAAATAATCCTGTACTAAATGCAATAGATTTCAATACTGGTTTTTCTACCTTAATGACTGCTTAAAAGAGGGTTCAAATACAAGCTTATAAAAAACTTCTATACCCTTGGTTTCCAGGATATTTCTTGTATTTTCAGATGATGTGCAAGGGACCTGGAAAGAACAAATAAATAATCAGACAAGCGATTTAAATATTTTTCTACCATATCCTTATTATGAAGTGTTACTTTAACTTTTAGTACAGATCTTTCAGCTCTCCTGCAAATTGTTCGGGAAATATGACAATAAGAAACGCTGCTGTGACCGCCTGGAAGGATGAATGATTGAAGAGGAGCCAGCACACTTTCCATGCTGTCAATTTCTTTCTCCATGTCAAGGATATCCTGGTCCCTAATAAATGGCAACTTCTCCACTGAAAGACTCTTATCCTGTGCAAGAATTGTAGCACAGGTCATTAGCCTGTCCATAATTTCCAGAAGAAACACCTGGTGATCGTGTGAGGCCTCCTGGTCCCGAATGAGACCAATCCAACTCATTAATTCATCTATCGTTCCATATGCCTCAATTTGCGGATCATTCTTTGAAACTCTGGTTCCTCCTACAAGAGAAGTGATTCCTTTGTCTCCTGTTCTGGTATATATTTTCATCTCTTTAGCTCAATCAGGCTTTAAGACTTTCTGTTTTTAAAACATCTGATTCGACCTCTCCATCCATAAGGCGGATAATTCTATTTGTTTTCTGGGCAATATCTTCTTCATGAGTAACGACAATTACGGTGTTTCCCCGCTGATGGATATCACTTAAAAGATTCATTATATCGATTGATGTTTTTGAATCGAGATTTCCTGTGGGTTCATCTGCCAGAATAATGGAAGGATCATTTACAAGAGCCCTGGCAACAGCAACCCTCTGTCTCTGACCACCCGACAACTCATTGGGCTTGTGGGTCATTCTGTCTTCCAGGCCTACGCTTATCAGAACTTCTTTTGCTCTCTCGATTCGTTCACTTTTTGAAAACCCGGCATAAATCAATGGGAGTATTACATTATCCAGAGCTGTATACCTTGCCAGAAGGTTAAAAGTCTGGAAAACAAAGCCAATTTCCTTATTACGAATTTCTGCCAGGCGGTTATCATCCAACTGGCTTACATCCTTCCCATTTAGTATGTACTTCCCGTCTGTTATAGTGTCAAGACAACCCAAAATATTCATCAAAGTTGATTTCCCGGAACCGGAAGGGCCCATTATTGAGGTGTATTCATTTCTTGCAATATTCAAACTTACAGTCCTCAGTGCCTCTACCACAACGGTACCAACATAATAATTTTTGACTATACTTTCCAACTGTATAATGTTCCCCATAATATTTCTTCTTTTACATCAAGATTACGAAAATATATCATTCTATACTAAAATGAAAAGATAAATAGTTAAATTTTCAAAAAACACTACTTTGAAAGTTTTGGACTAAAACCCGATCACTTTTCACTTATTTTCACCGCCCTGAAGGACGGAGTTAGTTATTTATTAAACTGCTCATTTTCTTGTTGTTTAGTATCACTAACTGGGGCTGTCTAAAAAGGTTCAAAAACAGTCATTCTGAACTTACTCACGACCGCAGGGAGTAATTTAGTTCAGAATCTTATTGTACTGAAAATCAACTGTTGTTAGATCCTGAAACACCAGCCTGCCGGCAGGCTGGTGGTCAGGATGACAAAAACATAGCCTTTTGAGACAGCCCCGTGGCAAGAACAGTAATAATTTCAGGTTTTAGCCCTTAATCTTTTCTAATACTTAATAACAAAATGCTGTTTCGAAAGCTCCTTTCTGAAAAACACTAAACCAAGCTGAAAAAGATCAATACTTACAACTACTCTTTCATCCTTAATTATCCTGTCCCAAAACCTTTCCATTTCAGATGACCAATGAATATCATCAAAA